>CAYNUT010000098.1:0-14351 GCA_964400595.1 uncultured Neobacillus sp.
CAGACAATTCGCATAGACTATGTATTAATAATAATATATCAAATTAATGCGGTGGATTGTTAAAGTGAATGAATAAAATAAAAGGCTGCCGAAGGTTTTTCGACAGCCTGAGGATGAAACAAAGTTTCATCCTCTTACTATTACTACTCCATCATTTGAACTAATTTTCTTGAAATTGCAAGTAATATAACTCCAAGAACAATTGCCATACCGCCGATAATACCGAAAATTTCAAGGTAACCAAGCGATTGAGTTAAGGAAGCTAATTGTCCGGCAAGAATATTTGCCACACCGGAACTTGCAAGCCACACACCCATTAATAAGGAAGCAAGCTTAACCGGGGCAATTTTTGTTACCAGAGATAATCCAACAGGAGAAAGAAGTAATTCTCCGATTGTGTGCAGCAGGTAGGTTAATGTAATAAACAAGATGTTTGCCTTAACCGTAATATTATGCTGGTCGCTGCCTGTTTTTAGTACAGCCAGTAATAACACCATATAACCTAATCCTAGTAGAACCATACCAAAGCCCATTTTAGATGGGATTTTAAAATCTCCGCGTTTTGTGTATGAAAGCTTAAGCCAAAGTGATGCCAGGATTGGAGCTAAAATAACAATAAATAATGGGTTCAATGATTGGAACCATGCAGTTGGTACTTCATATCCAAAAATGTGACGATCAATAAAACGGTCTGTGTAAAGAGTTAAAGAACTTCCTGCCTGTTCAAAGCCAGCCCAGAAGAAGACAACGAAGGCGGCAAGAATAAAGATAACAGCAGTACGCTGCTTTTCCTTTTTCGTTAAAGGCTTTTTCTTATCTACTGCAACACCATTTTCAGATTTCGCAGCTGTCACAGGTTTTTTACCAATATCACCTAAGTAACGGTTGCCTAATAGATTAAAGAGTAATTGACCAATAACCATACCAATGGAAGCAGCCAGGAAGCCATACCGGTAACCATGAACCACTACACCATCAACTGTTGTTTTAAATAGTGTATCTGAGAAATAACCAACAACTAGTGGAGAGAAGAAAGCACCGATGTTAATTCCCATGTAGAAAATAGTGAATGCCCCGTCACGGCGTTTATCGTCCGGTCCGTACAACGATCCAACCAAGGTAGAAATATTCGGCTTAAAGAAGCCATTACCGATAATCAGCAGCACTAAACCAAGATAAAATGCCCACTTGCTTTGATCCATAAATAATGTAAAGTTACCAAGAGCCATCGTTATACCACCAATTGTGATGGCCAGGCGGTGTCCTAAAAACTTATCTGATAACCAGCCGCCAACCATTGGTGTAAAGTAAACAGCACCTGTAAAGAAACCGTATATACTCATGGCTGTTGCATCACTAAATCCTAAACCCCCGCTGACGAAGGCTGTAGTTAAATATAAAACAAGAATGGCACGCATGCCATAGTAGCTGAATCTTTCCCACATTTCCGTAAAGAAAAGTAAATAAAGTCCAGGTGGATGCTTCTTTTGCGACTGTGCTTGTTGAGAGGACTGTTCCAAAGCTGTTGAATTGTCCATTGTATACCTCCTAATGTCCATTGTAAAAAGAATATGTTATTATTCTAATAAGTAAATGCGGTATGGTCAATAGAAAGTTCTAACAGTTAAAAAAGTTAATATATTAGGAATTTAGTGAAAAATCACTACTTTTTACGTTGAATGAAAATTATATTAATATATTTTTTAGAAAATTATCTCTTTTGAAGAAATAAAAAAACCAGGGATGACCCTGGTTTTAGTAATTAAAATACAAGATTTAAAAGGTAATAAAAAATAGCAGCGATTAAAGCGGTAATGGGCAGTGTGATGACCCATGTAATGACCATTCGCTGGGCCGTATCCCATTTAACGCCTTTAAGACGGTGTGCGGATCCAACACCTAATATTCCTGACGAAATAACATGTGTTGTACTGACCGGTAAATGGAGAAAAGTGGCACTAAAAATAATCCCGGCCCCGGTTATATCGGCCGCAACCCCATTAATAGGGCGGATTTTCATGATTTTTCCGCCAACTGTTTTGATGATCTTCCAGCCTCCGATCGAGGTTCCTAGGCCCATGGCAATCGCACAGGATATCTGCACCCAGTGTGGTACTGGCGCATCTTGAGGAAGATACTTATTGGCGATTAACGCCATCGTAATAATCCCCATTGATTTTTGAGCATCGTTTGTACCGTGTGAATATGACTGTAATGCCGCTGTTGCAATTTGGATGTAACGGAAATTCCGGTTGGTTTTCGTTAAATTGAAATTTTTAAATACGACTTTAAAAATACTGTAGATGATATATCCCACGACAAAAGCCAAAATGGGAGAAAGAAGAAGTGCTTCGATAATTTTTATAAACCCGCTGTAATTTAGGGAATGAAATCCCTCAGCGGCAATGGCAGCCCCGGCAATGGCTCCAATTATGGCATGGGATGAACTGCTCGGGATTCCGTAATACCAAGTCAATAAATTCCAAAATATTGCTGCAATTAACGCAGCAAGAATAACGACTGATCCGTTTGTGAGTGTAAAAGGATCAACAATACCCTTAGACACCGTTTTTGCTACCCCGGTAAATGTCAACGCACCGATAAAGTTCATGACTGCGGCCAAAAGAATTGCTTGCCGGGGTCTCAGTGCTTTTGTTGATACAGATGTTGCGATTGCATTTGCCGTATCATGGAAGCCATTAATAAAGTCAAATGCAAGGGCTCCAATAACAATTAAGATTGTTAAGATAAAAATAAGGCTCATATTTTTGCTCCTTAGGCATTTTTCATGATAATGGTCTCAAGAGTATTCGCTACTGTTTGACAGCTGTCAGCAATTTCCTCAAGATTTTCGTAAATTTCCTTGTACTGAATGATGCGTATCGGATCTTTTTCTACATTAAATAAATTTTTGATGGACTGGCGCAGAATATTATCGCATTTTGATTCAAAATCCTTAATCTTGATGGCATGTTCTCTTATTTGCGGAAGCTTTTTATTGGATAATAGTCCGACAGCTTTATCAATTTCATGCACACTTCCTTGGAGAGCATCAACAAATTGCATCATAAAGTCGTCTGCCTGGGTCATGGAATACATCTCAAAAAGAGCCGAAGTTGCCTCAAGTCCATCCAGGACATCATCCATACACATAGTAAGATGCAGAATATCCTCCCGTTCTATCGGGGTAATAAACGCATCGTTAAGTTCTTTTATTACTTCATGTACAAATGTATCTCCCTTTGATTCATATTCCTTCATTTTTTCGGAAAAGATTTTTAAATCACTTACGTTTTTTAATTTGTACTCTGTAAAGAAATCAATACTTTCAGTTAAGTTAGTGGAGATACTTCTTAATAAATCCGAAAACTTATCATTTTTTTTAAATGCCATTATGGTTCCCTCCATTTTTTAAGCAAAATTGTCCATCAGCAAAAATTATTTTATCTAAAAAGTAATATAAAAAGAAATAATTCTTTCACTAAATTTACAAAAACTTAACATTAGAATTTTTAGAATATTCCCTAGAATGCAGTATTTCATTACTATTTCCTAAATAATTGAATTTATGTATCGATATTTTTGAGTATAAATTGAAAAATTGGTTACTTTAAGAGTACAGGCAGCTGGAATAATTGCAGCCTCTGCCTGGGGTACAGCTCATGGTTTTTAGATAAGTGAAATAATGAATACTAAAAAGGAGTGTTCTCAAGTGAGCTTTATTTGGTCATTAATTGTTGGCGGTATTATTGGCTGGTTAGCAGGTCTCATCGTTGGAAGAGATATTCCTGGTGGCATTATTGGTAATATAATTGCTGGATTTGTTGGAGCATGGCTGGGGACATTGATTTTAGGAGATTGGGGGCCGCAAGTTGCAGATTTTGCGATCATACCGGCTATAATTGGTGCGGCAGTACTTGTGCTATTGTTAAGCTTTGTCATGCGGGCCTTTAGAAAAACCGACAGGTAAAATAGATGATGAAAAGCCTCCCATTATTTTGGGGGGCTTTCTTTATTACTAGTGAGAATGGATATCCACTTCTTTAAATATTTCTGGCTCGTCGATAAATGGTGCCTGGCATTCAATTTTTTCCTCTGTAAAAGGATGGATGAATTCCAGCTTTGCTGCATGAAGTGCCTGTCTCTTTACAATTGGTTCGCCCCCATACAAAATATCTCCCGCCAGAGGATGTCCCAGGTGACTTAAATGGACACGGATTTGGTGTGTCCTGCCTGTTTCAAGCCAGCACTTAACATAGGTTAATTTTTGCTTTTTAAGTTCTTTGATTACTTGGTAATGGGTCACGGCAGCCTGCCCTGTTGGTGAAACCCTTCTTTTCACGGCATGATGCCTGTCGCGGCCGATCGGTGCATTAATCATCCCTTTTTTTTGTCGGAATAAGCCATGGACCATTGCAATGTACGTTCTTTTGATTTCCCGTTTTTCAAGCATTTTATCGAGTAAGGCACCGGCTAATGCATGTTTGGCAAACAGAATCGCACCAGAAGTATCCCGGTCTAAACGATGTATTTGCCTGATATTTCTCCATTCACCATTAGCCTGCATATGAAAAGCAGCGGCATTCACAAGCGTATTCGTTTCTGTCGCGGGATTATTAGGATGGGTATTCATAAAGGGCGGTTTATTCATGACCAATACATGTTCATCCTCATAAAGGATGCTGACATCCTGATAATTTGCAATTACTTGTATTTCTTCCTGTTCAAACAGACGGAGCTGCAGCTTTGAACCGGCAGAGAGGGGCAAATTCCAATTTGCCTCTTGCCCGGATACACGTACTTTTTTCTCCATTCTAAAGTTATGAATCAGCTTTTTGGGTGCCTCCCATTCATGTCGAAATATCTCATCCAGTGACCTGCCATCCCATTTACTTGGCACCAATATTTCAAACCATTCACCCTTCTGAGTTGTCTTAAGCATTATTTTCACCTTCTATTACTAGGATATAATTACCACCTATTATTACGCATACGATATGTTATTCTTAACCTATATAATACGACAGAAATACGCGATGGCAAAGGTGGGTTTAGTTAGTGAAAATTGTTTTTGCCTCAACGCCAAGCCAGGAACAGGAAATTAGCCAGCTTGTGAGGTATATTTACTCGAATATTTTTCCGTTATATTTTACCGATAAAGAAATCTATCAGTTTGAGCGCTTGAAGGTGTTGTATACCTCTAAACAGCATTTTGCGGAATTCAGCACTCTGAAAGATGCCTTTCAAGTCATGACATGTATTCAGACACTTATTTCTATTCTTGAGATGACACAGCTTGAGGAACAGTATTTAGATTTATTTAATAAAAATGCGGCAAATCTAAATGAATATGGAATGTATTTCCCATTTGAATTTGAACATTTTATCGGCAAAAAAAAATGGTTCAATAGCACCATGCTAAGTATGTATTCAATAGCAGATAATGAACTGCTTATATAAGAATTTTAGAAGCCTGCAGAGTGCAGGCTTTTTGTGTAACCTTTTTTGAGGTAATATATAATTTGTGCAGTAAGAAAATGAAGGAGGTTTCGTCATGGATTGGAGAAAAGCAGCAAAAAGCTGGATTGAGTTTGATCAATTGGATGCAGAATTAAAAAATCAATTAGAAAAATTACAGCAGGATGTAAAGCAGCTGGAAGAGGCTTTTTATAAAAATTTAGAATTCGGTACCGGTGGAATGCGCGGAGAACTTGGTGTCGGTACAAATAGAATGAATATTTATACTGTCCGAAAAGCATCTGCCGGACTTGCGTCATACATAGAGGAAAACGGAACAGAAGCAAAACAGCGGGGAGTTGTTATTGCCTACGATTCCCGCCATAAATCTCCGGAATTTGCTTTAGAAGCCGCCAAAACACTCGCCACAAGAGGGATTCAAACATATGTTTTCGATGGGCTGAGGCCGACACCGGAACTTTCGTTTGCTTTAAGATATTTACATGCTTTTTCCGGAATCGTTATTACGGCAAGTCATAATCCGCCGGAATATAATGGCTATAAAGTATATGGTTCTGACGGCGGCCAGCTTCCACTTGAAGCAGCTGACCTTGTTATCTCAAAGGTAAATGAAATTGAAAATGAATTAGTTATCAAAGTTGACAGTGAGCAAACTCTCCGCTCTGCAGGATTAATTAAGACAATTGGAACGGAAATCGATCAAGCCTATCTTGAACAATTAAAAACCATTTCCGAAAACCCGGAGCTCGCAAAAGAGTCGGAAATTAAAGTGGTCTTTACCCCATTGCATGGAACAGCTAATAAGCCAGTAAGGTCTGCACTTGAAGCATTAGGTTATAAAAATGTTACCGTTGTTAAAGAACAAGAGCAGCCGGATCCGGAATTCTCAACTGTCAAAAGTCCGAATCCGGAAGAACATGCTGCTTTTGAACTAGCGATTCGGGATGGGAAAAACTCAGGGGCCGATATTTTAATTGCAACAGACCCTGATGCCGACCGCTTAGGGATCGCCGTTCTTAATTCTGAAGGAGAATATGTTGTTTTGACAGGGAATCAGACAGGCGCATTATTGCTTGATTACCTTCTTTCACAAAAAAAGGAAAAGGGAACTTTGCCGGAAAATGGGATTGTATTAAAAACCATTGTGACATCTGAACTAGGCAGAAAAATTGCTTCTGCTTACGGGATTCCCACTGTTGATGTTCTGACAGGCTTTAAGTTTATTGCTGAAAAAATCAAGGGATATGAAGCAACCGGTAAACATACTTTTCTTTTTGGGTATGAAGAATCCTACGGTTATTTAATCGGCGACTTTGCCCGTGATAAGGACGCGGTTCAGGCAGCACTGTTAGCTGCAGAGGTTTGTGCGTATTATAAAAAGAAAGGCATGTCCCTATATGAAGGATTGCTGCAGGTATTTGAAAAGTATGGCTATTATCTGGAGGGTCTCCGTTCTTTAACCTTAAAAGGGAAAGAAGGGGCGGAAATGATTCAGCGCCTTTTAGCTTCCTTCCGTAGCGAACCCTTTAATAATCTTGGTTCTTTCCAAACTGAATCAGTTGAAGATTATTTAACAAGCATCCGGATAAGAAATAATAAGAAGGAAAAAATTGAGCTGCCTAAATCCAATGTTTTAAAATATACATTCGAGGATGGTTCGTGGGTATGTCTAAGGCCATCCGGAACAGAACCAAAAGTTAAATTTTATTTTGGGGTAAATAGCACGAGTCTTACAGACAGCAAAACGAAGCTTCAGGCAATTGAAAAAGCCTTTATGGAGCTTGTAGAAGAAAAAATGAAGCTGGTGCAGTCTCTTTAAACAATTTCTGCAAAATGAAAAACACGGCCTCTCCTTTGAAGCCGTGTTTTTTGGTGGAATTCTTTAGCCCGGTTGGTAAAAATTACAACATATAAAACTGTATCCACTTGATTTTTCAGGAAAGACTAAATATCGGTAACTCATCACCTTCTGGTCCGCTGGTTTTATTTGCATGGTCGATGTAGCGAAGAAGGTTATATAGCTTTGTTTCAATTACGGTGTAGTCGCGTTCAAAATTATAGGCGTGCAGGAATTGTTCAATTTTCTTGGATAAAAATTGGTCTTGTGTCCGCACCATTAATATCAGTAAATTATCCCATTCAGACCGATGCGCGTAGTATAACGCCCGATCATAATCCATTTTATTCATTTGTTTATCTCCTCCTATTAGGAGTTGAGATTATTGTATGATATTTTCGCGAGAACTTTCGCAGAAAATCTTGGACATCCTTTGATTACTGAGTTTTCAACATTTACATGTATAAACAACTAAAAAACACGGTGAGGCTTTATGAAGAAAACCATTTGTTTTTTCCTTCTATTGTTTATTCCATTTGAAAAGAATGTTTATGGCAAAATGACAGAAGCCAATAAACGGTATACATACGAAGTTCTTGAACATGATCTTGCAATAATGCGGACAAAATATAATAAGCAGCTGGAAATAAAATCGATTGGGAAAACACACTTCGGCAGGGATATATGGGCGGTAAAGCTCGGAAAAGGGGAGAAAAATATCGTCTTAGTTGGTGCCCATCATGGGCGAGAATGGCTGACAAGCATGCTTTTAATGAAAATGCTTGAGACTTATGCCGCTGCCTATACTGAACAAGCAGCAATCGGATCTAATTCGGCTGCCATCTTAAATGAGGTATCAATCTGGTTTATCCCCATGCTCAATCCTGACGGAGTGGCAATCCAGCAGCATCAATTTGCTGATGTTCCGATTGCACATCAAGAAAGTCTAATCCTTATGAATGAGGGATCGGACAATTTTAAAAGGTGGAAAGCAAATGGAGTAGGGGTCGATCTTAACCGGCAATATCCAGCCGGATGGGAAGTTCTTAAGCAAGCTTCATCCGTTCCAAACTACAAATTTTATAAAGGACAAAAGCCGCTTGAAGCGATGGAAGCAGCAGCTTTGGCAAATTTAATTAGGGAAATAAATCCCTCCATTGCTGTCGCCTATCATACTGCGGGAAGAGAAATTTATTGGGAATATAAAAATGGAAAACATAGAAAGCGGGATCGGCTCCTTGCCAAAAAAATCTCAAACTTAACCGGCTATCAATTGGCTAAGCCAGCAAAAGGGGCTGTGGGAGGAGGTTTTACTGATTGGTTTATCATCACATATCATAGACCAGCCATGACAATTGAAATCAGCTATCTTGTAGGGGAAACGAATCCCCCTCTGTCAGTGTTCAAAATGGAATGGAAGCGAAACAAATTTGTCGGTCTAACACTAGCCGCTGAAGCAAAAAAAATGCGCAAATAATTAATGAAGAACAACATTTAAACTGTATCTTGTTTCATCATTCCCGCCACCCTTTCATACATTGTGGTAAGAGGTAAAAGGGGGGAATGTGAATGAATGGGGAAGATCGTAAGGCACTCGAATATGCCATTAGTGAAATAACAGAAATTGCCAGCGGTTTTGGCTTGGACTTTTATCCAATGCGTTATGAAATTTGTCCTGCGGAAATTATTTATACATTTGGTGCTTACGGGATGCCTACCCGATTTTCACACTGGAGCTTTGGGAAGCAGTTTCACAAAATGAAGCTGCATTATGATTTAGGTTTGAGCAAAATTTATGAACTTGTTATCAATTCCAACCCATGTTATGCTTTTTTACTTGATTCCAATTCGTTGATTCAAAACAAACTCATTGTAGCTCACGTTTTAGCACATTGTGATTTCTTTAAAAATAATGTCCGCTTCCAAAACACAAAGCGGGACATGGTGGAAAGTATGGCAGCAACAGCTGAAAGAATTCACCAATATGAGATTCAATACGGAAAAAAAGAAGTCGAAACTTTTCTAGATGCGGTACTCGCAATTGATGAGCATATTGATCCATCGCTGATGAGGCCAAAACTGGCCTGGTCCATTGGAGATGAAGAAGAGGACGATGAGGACCAACATGCGGCTACACCGTATGACGATCTTTGGAATCTGGATGAAAAAGATAAAATAATAACTAGCCCGTCGCGGAAACGGAAATTTCCACCGAGACCGGAAAAGGATCTGCTCCTGTTTATTGAAACGTACAGCAGGGAACTAGAGGAATGGCAGCGTGATATACTAACAATGATGCGGGAGGAAATGCTTTACTTTTGGCCGCAGCTGGAGACAAAAATCATGAACGAAGGCTGGGCATCGTATTGGCATCAGCGAATCTTGCGGGAAATGGACTTAACGAGCGGTGAAGCACTTGAATTTGCCAAGTTAAATGCCGGGGTTGTCCAGCCGTCGAAAACAGGGATTAATCCGTATTACCTAGGAATAAAAATGTTTGAGGATATAGAGGAAAGGTATAATAATCCAACGGAAGAGATGATACAAAGAGGAGTGGAGCCAGGTTCAGGCAGGGAAAAAATTTTTGAAGTGCGCGAAGTAGAGTCAGATATCTCATTCCTCCGAAATTATCTAAGTAAAAATCTAGTGATGAGAGAGGATATGTATCTTTTCCAAAAGCAGGGCCGAGACTATAAAATCGTTGACAAAGAGTGGGAGCATATCCGGGATCAATTAGTGAATATGCGTGTAAACGGGGGGTTCCCGTACATTACCGTCAATGACGGCGATTTTATGAAAAATGGTGAGCTTTATTTAAAACATTGGTACGAAGGTGTTGAACTGGATGTGAAATACCTCGAAAAAGTATTGCCCTATATCCATCAGCTTTGGGGAAGACCGATTCATATGGAAACCGTCATCGAAGAACGGAAAATGCTGTTTACTTATGATGGCAAGGGCGTCCATAGGAAATATTTATAAGGAAACAAAACCCCTCAAGAAGGATCTTGAGGGGTTTAAGGTTTATTTTAGATGGAGGCTAGTTCCTTTTCCAATGCATCTTCAACACTTACATACTTATAACCAAGATCTTTGGCAACAGCTTCGTAAGTGATTTCTCCGTTAGCAACGTTCACACCAAGTTTTAACGCAGGATTATCAACAATGGCTTTGTAAACACCTTTATTGGCAATCTGCAATGCATATGGAACGGTAACATTAGTTAAAGCAATTGTTGAAGTTCTAGGTACTGCACCAGGCATATTGGCAACTGAATAGTGGATGACGCCATGCTTTTCAAATGTTGGATTATCATGTGTTGTAACATGGTCAATTGTTTCGACAATTCCGCCTTGGTCAATCGCAACATCGACAATAACAGCACCAGGCTTCATTGTTTTTACCATTTCTTCGGTTACAAGCTTTGGAGCTTTCGCTCCCGGGATAAGAACGGCACCAATTAATAGATCCGCTTCAGCTACTGCTTCAGCGATGTTATATGGATTGGACATTAATGTTTTAATTTGATTGCCAAAAATATCATCAAGCTGGCGCAGACGCTCAGCGCTTAAGTCGATAATTGTTACATCTGCACCTAAGCCGATTGCCATTTTTGCAGCGTTTGTACCAACAATACCACCGCCGATAATGGTTACCTTTCCGCGGTTTACACCAGGTACACCCGCGAGGAGAATTCCTAAGCCTCCATTATTTTTTTGCAGGAACTGTGCACCGATTTGCGCAGACATACGTCCAGCAACTTCACTCATTGGAGTTAATAGCGGCAATGTTCTGTTTACAGATACAGTTTCATAAGCAATCGAGATAACCCCTTTATCTTTTAGCGCCTGCGCTAATGCAGGTTCAGCAGCAAGGTGTAAATAAGTAAATAAAACTAGGCCTTGACGGAAGTATTTATACTCGCTTGCAAGCGGCTCTTTAACCTTCATGATCATATCTGCTTTCGTCCAAACCTGCTCAGCACTGTCAATAATGGTAGCACCGGCCTTTGCATAATCTTCATTGGTGAAACCGCTTCCAATTCCTGCGTCTTTTTCAACCAATACAGCATGCCCAGCATTTAAAAATGAAACAACACCTGCCGGTGTAAGGGCAACACGATTTTCATTATTTTTAATTTCTTTAGGTACACCAATAAACATACTAGATTCCTCCCCTGATTCATTTAAAAATTTTGCTATGGCTAAAGTATAAAATGTTTGCCGCGGAAATTCTTTGTTTATATAGGAGAAAGATTTCTAGTATTTTTGGGGATTTTCACAAAAAGGTTAGATCCCCAGATATTTTTCCAGTTTTAAATCAATGTAAAGGAGCATTTTTTGATTGGGATCTTTAAAATCCACCTCGCCGATTTCAGCAATCCGCTTAAGACGGTAGGTCAGCGTATTGGCGTGAACATTCAAATCCTTCGCTGTATCGTTTATGTTTTGGTCATTATTTAAAAAGCTTTCTAACGTTTCAATGAGATTGCTATTATGTTTTCGGTCATATTCATGAAGTTTCTTCAGTGCATAATTCTCATATTTTTCATGTTTTCTTTGCTCTAAAAAAAGATCAAAAAACTGATAGATCCCAAGTTTTTGGTAGTTATAAATATTTTTAGTCTGCTGAGGGAATCTCTCTTTGACTGATAAAACGGTAAGGGTTTCCTTATAGGCTCTGCCAATCTTTTGATAGTCCTTAAAAATACTGCTGATAACCGGCGTAATATTCTTAACGCTATATCGTTCATGCATGACCGCCACAAATTTTTGAGCAAATTGGTCCAGTTTATTAATTGGGTTTTCGGCACCATCAGCCGATACCAAAAGAATGAGCTGATTGCAGTCAATAGTATGGAGCAAAATTTTCGCATGCTGCCCGGTTTTTAATAAATAAGTAATGTTTTGCTCTTCCTTACTGTTGATATTCTCTTGAAACTGAAAGACGAGTACTGCAAATGTTGCAGCGGGTGTGATTTGTAAGGCATGGAAGTGCTCAATAATTTCCTCCCGGCTCTTTAGATGCTCAGTTAATAGCTTCCAAAAAAATTCTTGAAATCTTTCTTCTTTTTTATTTTTTCTTGTCTGCAATTGGAGAAGTTTATTTTTGACGGCATCTGCCGCTTTTTTTAATAGCGCCAAATCTTCATCCGTAAATGATTTATCAATTTCAAGTGCCCAAATAAATCCTAAGACCTCATCCTGCTTCCAAATGGAAATAGCAACCCGATTGCCAAGTCCGATATCGCTCATAGTTTTAACATGGATTGGCTCCTTTGTTTTAAGAAGAGCAGGGATTGTTCCTTCTTTCCATAACTGATGAACCACCTTTTCAGGTACCCTGCGGCCAATTATGGTAGAAATTCTTGCCGGATCTGTCCGCTCATCATGGGTGCTGTAAGCAAGCAGGCGGTGGTTTGCATCTTCAATGGTGATGGGGCACTTAAGGACATCGCTGATTAAGTCAGCAAATTCATCTAGATTGTCAAATGCAGTTTTAAAAGGGTCATGCAGTTTCTGATTCAAAATGGTGACCTCCAAGTTAGCTTTTCAATTAAGCTGTTAATCAAGTAATTTATCTCCTTTGTTTAATTTTACAAAAAAGTTATCTAAATTTCATGTTTTTTTACAAAAAAATTTCTCTTACAATAATGTTAAAATAATTTCAGGCATTTCTAAAAAAACAATTATTCAGGTTATTTGAAAATGAAAGCATTGTTATTTAATGGAAGGAGGCTGGAAGTTCGAAACTGGCAAATCTAAAAAAAAATATTTACTATACAAGTATAGTTAGTTAAAGATGATATGGGATGAGAGTTTTTAATTCTTAAGGGGGATATTCATATATGGGTAAAAACGCGCAGTCAAGAGAGCTTCATCGCGGGCTGGAGGAAAGGCATATAACGTTGATGTCCTTAGGGGCAGCCATCGGAGTGGGATTATTTTTAGGCTCTGCCACAGCAATTAAAATGGCGGGCCCTGGAATTTTAATTGGATATGCATTTAGCGGACTTATTATGTTTTTCATCATGAGAGCACTTGGGGAAATGGCGATTCAAAAACCTGTAGCTGGTTCTTTTAGTAAATATGCCCGTGATTATTTGGGACCTCTTGCCGGGTATATTACAGGCTGGAACTATTGGTTCTTATGGGTGGTTACCTGTATGGCCGAAATTACAGCCGTGGGAATTTATATGGAGTATTGGTTTCCGAACGTTCCCCGCTGGATTTGGGCACTGGCAGCGTTGATTGTTATGTCTACTGTAAACTTTCTTGCTGTCAAGGCTTATGGTGAGTTGGAATTTTGGTTTGCCCTTATTAAAATTGTCACGATTGTAGCGATGATAGTCGTTGGTGCTGGCATGATCTTCTTTGGTTTTGGAAATGGCGGTGCCGCGACAGGCATCAGCAATTTATGGGCACATGGCGGATTATTCCCACATGGACTGAAAGGTGTTTTCCTATCCTTACAAATGGTTATGTTTGCCTATCTGGGTATTGAAATGATTGGGGTGACGGCCGGTGAGGTTAAAAATCCGGAAAAATCCCTTTCAAGGGCCATTGATTCCGTATTTTGGCGGATTCTCATTTTTTACGTCGGTGCCTTGTTTGTCATCATGTCCATTTATCCTTGGGAGGAAATTGGCACAAAAGGAAGTCCGTTTGTTCTAACCTTTGAAAAAATCGGAATTAAGGGTGCTGCGGGAATCATTAACTTTGTTGTGTTAACTGCCGCTCTTTCCTCCTGTAACAGTGGCATTTTCAGTACGGCAAGGATGCTGTTTAACCTTGCTGAACACGGGGAAGCACCGTCAAGCTTCGGAAAAGTAACAAAAACAGGGGTTCCCGGTAAAGCCGTTTTAGCTTCTGCTGCGGCATTATTGATTGGTGTTGCCTTAAATTATGTTGTTCCTGCAAAGGTATTTACCTGGGTTACGAGTATTGCAACATTTGGGGCCATCTGGACCTGGGGGGTTATTCTTCTATCACAAATTCGTTACCGGAAATCCTTAGCGCCAAATGAGGTCAAGCTA
>CAYNUT010000099.1:0-13940 GCA_964400595.1 uncultured Neobacillus sp.
GGGTGGCTGATTTTATCTTTACAAATTGTATTGACGTATGCCCCCCGATGACTGCCAACATGGCAAAACTTCAAAAAAAGGTCAAGGATGAAGGGTTAGAAAATGTGCAGTTCGTCTCTTTTAGCGTCGACCCAACAGTTGATACGCCTGAAAAAATGGCAAAGTATGCCGGCCAATTTCAAACTGACCTAAAAAATTGGACGTTCTTAACAGGTTACTCACAGGAATTCATTGAGGATTACGCTAAGAAAAGCTTCAAAGCGTTGGTGAAAAAACCGGAAGAAGGGAACCAGGTGATCCATCAGATGTATTTTTACTTGGTGGACAAGGATGGAACCATTAAAAAATACTATTCCGGGTTGAATGATGTTCCATATGATGAAATTATGAATGACATAAAAGCATTGCAATAGACCATTATCTGGGTCTATTTTTTTTGCCAGGAATAGGATATAGTGCATATTTGTTTTGAATGTTCGAGGTCGTGTTATAATAAAAATAGTTTAGAAGGCAGGTGGACATAGTTGAAGAAATTTTTCACCCTTCTAATTCTCTCGGTATTATTTTTATGTTCATGTACTCAGTCAGAACAATTAGCATTCCATCAGGAAAAGAAAACAGCGATACAAGTTTATGAACCGGTTCCGGCTGATTTTATTCCACGCAATATAACAGTATTAGCTGCCGGTGATTCCTTAACACAGGGTGTTGGTGACACCACGAAAAAAGGTGGCTATTTACCTTATTTGGAAACCTTACTTGAAAAAGAAAAAGGGATACAGAAGGTAAATTTTTTAAATTATGGTGTAAAGGGCAACCGCACAACCCAACTGTTAAAGCGGCTTCAATCACCCGAAATGAAGGCTATGCTGCAAAAAGCGGATATGGTAATTTTGACAATCGGCGGCAATGATATTATGAAAGTGGTAAGGGATCATATTTCCAATCTCCAGCTTTCCGATTTTGTAGACGAAGAAGAATCTTATCGTGAACATTTAACTCAAATTATGGAGGCAATTGTTGGAGAAAACCCTCATACCTCCATCATACTAGTGGGGCTGTATAATCCGTTTTCGAAATGGTTTTCGGATATCAAAGAGATGGACCAGATTGTGAAGGAATGGAATGAAACCGGGCAGACTGTCATTGCTAATTATCCAAATGCCTATTTTGTTCCGATTGAAGATGTGTTTCAGAATGCTCATGAAAATCTTTTGTATACCGATAATTTCCATCCGAATGACAAAGGTTATGAATTGATTGCCCAAAGGCTGAATGAAACTTTGGAAGAGCAGGTACTGCCTGACCTTGAAAAGAAGCCATACATGGTGAGTACAGAGGAGAATTAGATTTTTATGAAAAACAAATGGAAAATAGGTTTCCTGATTTTGCTGGGACTAAACCTTTTGTTGGCCATTATTATTTTATCCTTGATCATGATTCCAGCAGAGCAGGCAAAAAACAAGAATGGGAAGGAACCTAAAGGAGATCAGGTTGCCTTTCATGTTAAATCAAACAAATATGATTTAAACCGCCTGATTAATCATTATTTGCAAGAAGAGGCAGCTGGTTCACCAGTTGATTACCGCGTTATTCTTGGAGATGAAGTGGAATTATACGGAACAATTCCATTTTTTAGTGAAGAATTAAACATGAAATTAACCTTCGAGCCGGTAGCGTTAAAAAATGGCGATTTGGTCCTTCAGCAAAAGGCCATTTCCATAGGCAGTTTACACCTCCCAATTTCCTACGTTCTTAAGTTTATTGGTGAAAATTATAAACTTCCAAAAGGAGTGGACATTAGACCGAATGATAAATTGGTTTATGTCCACATGCAGCAATTAAAGCTGAAAAGTGATTTTAAAATAAAAGTTAATAAATTTGATTTGAAAAAGGATGACATTGCCTTTTCCATCCTAGTCCCTGTGAAGTAGGTGCCTCAGAATTTTGAGGCACCTATAAATTTTTAATCTTTTAAATGGAGGATTCGGACCCTTGCTGCCTCTTGAAAATCAGACATAATTTCACCTCTATGAAAATGGATTACAACATAGTTATTCATGTTTTAATAGTCATATGTCTAAATTGTCAATGATAAATTAGGCGGATGCACATACAGGTCAAGTACCTACAACATATTGTAACAATGCAACGAATCAATTTTCACAAGGAGTGAAGGATTAATGCATTATGGTTATGGCTACGATGGCTACTGTGGTTATCCGGGATATCCTGTAGGAGGCTATGGATACGGTGGATGCGGTGTCGGTTTTGGATACGGCGGGTTTGCGTTAATTGTTGTCTTGTTTATTTTGTTAATTATCATTGGTGCAACCTGGGCTTATTGAGAAGAAATTAACAGCTGACCCCTGAATATTTTCAGGGGTCAGCTGTTTTTATTTTCTGAAATTTAAGCAATAGACGAACGATATTACGTTAATATGTAAAATAGTTCGTGTTATTTGTTGACGGAGCCGAAAAACTCTGCTATATTTACCTGTGGTTAAGTAAAATACGTCTTAGGGGGAGTTAGGCAATAATGGATACGAGATATGATGTGATTGTAGTAGGTGCGGGGCCGGCTGGGATCTTTGCCTGCTATGAACTTACAATGAAAATGCCGAACGCTAAGGTTTTATTAGTAGATAAAGGACATGATATCTACCGGCGAAACTGTCCCATTTTACAAAAGAAAATTGAAAAATGCCCTCCGGCTGCAGGTAAAAAGGAATTTCCTGGCTGTCTGCCAGCGTGTTCGATCACAAACGGCTTCGGTGGTGCTGGAGCCTACTCTGATGGCAAGTTTAATATTACGAGTGAATTTGGCGGCTGGATGACTGATTACCTGCCTGAGTCTCAAGTTGTTGATTTAATCCGCTATGTCGATGAAATCAATTTACAGCACGGTGCGGCCAAAAGCATTACCGACCCGTTAACAGAGGAAGTAAAAGAAATTGAACACCGCGCCTATGCCGCTGGATTAAAGCTTTTGCGGGCACAAGTCCGCCACCTGGGTACAGAGCAAAATCTTGAAATCCTCAAAAGCATCTTTGAATACTTGACAGACAAAATTGAAATGAAATATAAAACCGAAGTGCGAGATTTAATTACTGAAAAAACTTTAGAGGGGCATATTGTAAAGGGGATCAAGCTAAAAGGAGACCATGATATTTACGCCGATAAGGTGGTCATTACACCGGGAAGGGACGGTTCGAAATGGCTTTCTGATATCTTAAAATCACGCAGACTGAGAATGATCAGCAATCAGGTTGATATTGGTGTTCGGGTTGAAACCTCCAATATTGTCATGCAGGAAATCAATAAGCATTTATATGAAGGAAAATTCATTTTTAATACATCGGTGGGGACAAGAGTACGAACTTTTTGCAGCAACCCATCCGGTCATGTTGTCGTAGAAAATCATTCCGGAATTATGCTTGCAAATGGTCATGCCTACAAAGACCCAAAACTTGGGAGTCCTAATACAAACTTTGCCTTGCTTGTTTCCCATAAATTTTCGGAGCCTTTTGACATGCCGAATGAATATGCCCACGAAATATCCAGGCTGGCAAACAGCCTATCAAATGGCGGCATCATTGTTCAGAAATATGGTGATATTCTGAAAGGAAGAAGATCGACAGATAAAAGAATAATGGAAGGCTTCATAGAGCCTACATTAAAAGAAGCAGTTCCTGGGGACCTCGGCTTAGTACTCCCATATAATACCTTGAAAAGCTTAATTGAAATGACAGAGGCGCTGAATAAAGTTACACCTGGTCTCGCATCAGAGCATACCCTTTTCTATGGTGTAGAAGCAAAATTTTATTCTGCAAGACCTAAACTAAATAATCGATTTGAAACTGAAATAAGCGGTCTTTATGTTGGAGGAGATGGTGCGGGGATTACCCGAGGACTTGCTCAGGCAAGCGCCTGTGGTGTTTGGATTGCCAGAGATATTATTGAAAAGCAAATAGTAGAACGGAAACAAGAAGCCGTATTGGTATAAGAAAAGGGGGTTATCACTCCCTTTTTTTTCATTCTATGATTACTTTTTCTTTTGGAAAATATGCCTCAGTAAAATTAACCTGGGAATTCAGAGTGTGTCTAAAGGAATTTAATGTAATTAGGTAGAAATAATTATATAGAGACAGGCCAAAAACCATTAATCAAATGGATAAAATCTCTTTCAAATATTCCAGCATGGGTGTAAAAGAAAGTTTAATATTTTTCAGCCCTCTGGACAAAGAATAGTATGAAAGAATTGAATGAATGAGTCATACACTTTATATAAAAGGCCTGACTTATTTTTAATACGGAAGTGGTGTTCAGATGGAACGTTCTTTTTTAATTAAACCAATGCTTGATGAAGAATACCCGGTTATCGATTATGGCAAGGGCGTTTATTTATTTGATAAAGAAGGAAAAAAGTATCTTGATGCCGCTTCCGGTGCCGTTACTGCCAATATCGGGCATGGAGTAACCGAGATTATCGAAGCTATGAATGAGCAGGCGAAAAAAGTCTCTTTTGTCTACCGCTCACAATTTACTAGTGAAGCTGCTGAAAAGCTTGCTGAAAAAATAGCCGGCCTTACACCCGGTGACCTCAATTGGTGCTTTTTCGTTAACAGCGGCTCAGAAGCGACAGAAACGGCAATGAAAATGGCAATTCAATATTGGCAGGAAAAAGGGGTGAAAACAAAAACAAAAGTACTGTCACGATGGGTCAGCTACCATGGGATTACATTGGGCGCCCTTTCAATGTCCGGTCATTCTGCGAGAAGAGCCAGATTTGTTCCGCTGCTAGAGGATTTTCCTGTCATTCACCCGCCGTATTGCTACCGCTGCCCCTACAATCTTGAAGCACCCTCCTGCGGTTATCCGTGTGCCCATGAACTGGAAACAGTGATTCAGCGGATTGGTGCTGAACAAATAGCCGCCTTCATTGCCGAGCCTGTGATTGGAGCGGCCGGAGGAGCCATATCACCGCCGAAGGACTATTTCAAAATCATAAAAAAAATCTGTGATAAGTACGGAATCCTTTTTATTGCCGATGAAGTAATGACAGGCTCCGGCCGAACAGGAACGATGCTTGCCTGCGAACACTGGGGTGTAACACCTGATATTGCTGTCTTGGGAAAAGGACTGGGCGCGGGATATGCCCCTATTGCCGCGGCGGTTGCCAGCGAAAAAGTGATGAAGCCAATTTTCGATGGATCAAAATCAGTCATGAGCGGTCACACATTAAGCGCAAATCCCTTGTCCTGCGCCGTAGCCCTGGCTGTCCTTAACTACCTGGAAAAAAACGAGATTATGGAAAAAGTAGATTGCAAGGGAAATATTTTGAGAAACCAGCTGGAAAAACTAAAGGAGAAATTTTCCTTCATTGGAGATGTGCGCGGCCAAGGACTTCTCCTAGGAATAGAGTTTGCCGAGGAGCGGTTAACGAAAAAGCCGTTTTCAAGGCAGTATGAGGTTACTCAAAAGATAGTCTCTCTTGCCAAGGAAAAGGGCCTTCTGATCTACCCTGCCGGAGCCGGAATTGACGGCTTAAATGGTGATGCAATTATTATTTCTCCTCCTTTAACGATAACCAAACATGAGACTGAGGAACTGGTCTCATTATTAAAAGCAACGTTTGAAGATTTTTCAAAACAATGGTATGCAGAAATGGCTGGTGAGGGATAAATGGAAAATCCATTCGGGAAAATTACAACGTTGGAAAGGGTATTAGAGTTTTTTCATGACGGAATGACTTTGATGTTTGGTGGATTCGGTGGTGTGGGGTCTCCCCCAACTATTATCGATGGCGTTTTAGAGAAAGGGGTTCGCGATATTACCTTAATTGGAAATGATACGGGATTTCCTGATATCGGAATAGGAAAATTAGTCAGCAGGGAAAGGGCGGCAAAAGTGATTGCCTCGCATATTGGCTCCAATCCGGTTGCCGGGAAGCTGATGCATGCAGGAAAGCTGGAGGTAGAGTTTTCACCGCAAGGGATTTTGGCCGAAAGAATCCGTTCCGGGGGGGTTGGCCTGGGGGCTATTTTATCCGATATTGGCATGTACAACGAGATGGTCGCAAAAGACAAAACGCTTTATTCAATTAACGGTATGGATTATCTCGTCGAAACAGCCTTAACCGCGGAGGTTTCAATTGTATTTGCGAAAAAGGCGGATGCCTACGGGAATTTAATTTATGATAAAAGCGCCCGCAATACAAATCCACTTGTAGCAATGGCTGGGGATCTGACAATTGTCGAGGCTGAAGAAATCGTTCCTCTTGGCAGCCTTAACCCGGAAGAAATCATCACTCCGGGTGTTTTTGTGGATTATATTATTCCATCCAAGGGAGTGAACTGGAAATGGGCATGGGAGTAGATATTCGGAACCAATTGGCAAAGAGGGCTGCAGAAGAGATCCATCAGGGTATGGTAGTGAATCTTGGAATTGGTATTCCTTCGCTTGTTCCTAACCATTTACCAAAGGAGATGACCGTCATGTTCCATGCCGAAAATGGGATTACGGGTATGGGGCCATCCCCCGAAAAAGGGGAAGAGGATGAGAATTTATGCAATGCTGGCGGTTTTCCTGTCACTTTAAATGTGGGTGGCTCTTATTGTGATAGTTCCATTGCATTCGGGATGATCCGCCGCGGCAGGGTGGATATTACCATTTTAGGCTCTCTGCAGGTAAGCAGGAATGGAGACTTGGCGAACTGGATTGTACCGGGAAAAAAGGTGCCTGGAATGGGCGGCGCGATGGAATTGGCTCAAAAGGCAAAAAAGGTTATTGTCTTAATGAAGCATTGTGATAAAGAGGGGGAGCCAAAGATTGTTCCATCCTGTACCCTGCCGTTAACCTCAGAAGCCTGTGTAGATCTCCTTGTTACAGATTTGGCTGTCTTTAAGGTTACTGGAGGCGGTTTACTGCTGACAGAGTTGTTTGCACCATATGACTTAGAAACAGTTAAGAAAAAGACAGGCTGTGAATTTAATGTAAGTAAAACTGTTCGGAATATCCCTTATTAAGCTTGAATCGCGCTTTAAAAAGGAGTGAATCATTTGGTAAAAAATGAAGTACGCATTAAAAAGTGGTTAAAGGAGAATCGCGCGCGGGGGGCAAGACTGCTGCAAATCCTTGTTCAAGAAAATAGTACCAGGGGCAGGGAAAGCAGTGCACAGGCCATCATTATTGAAAAATGCAGGCAGCTGGGGTTGAAATTGGATATTTGGGAAATTGGCGGCAGCGAACTTAAAAGCCATCCGGCTTACTGCTGCGACAGGGAGAGTTTTGAAGGAAATCCAAATGTAGTTGCTGTCTTAAAAGGTGCAGGAGATGGTAAATCGATTATATTAAATGGGCATATTGATGTTGTTCCTGTAGGGGCTGAGCTGAGCTGGACACAGGACCCTTTTAGCGGCCATATTGAGTGCGGAAAACTATATGGCAGGGGTGCTACCGACATGAAGGGTGGAACGGCAGCATTACTTATGGCAATGGAATCTATCATCGCATCAGGAATCAAGTTAAAGGGTGATGTGATTTTTCAAAGTGTGATTGAAGAAGAAAGCGGCGGGGCCGGAACTCTTGCAGCCGTATTAAGGGGATATCATGCAGACGGGGCGATTATTCCGGAGCCGACTAATTTAAAAATCTTTCCGAAACAGCAGGGCTCAATTTGGTTTAGAATCACAATAAAAGGCAAGGCGGCACACGGAGGGACAAGGTATGAAGGAGTAAGTGCAATTGAAAAATCTCTTATTGTCATTCAAAGATTACAACAATTAGAGAAAGATAGAAATGCTCGTATTTCCGACCCGCTATTTGAAAAAATCCCCATCCCCATTCCGATTAATATCGGCAGGATTTCCAGCGGCGAGTGGCCGTCATCGGTGCCTGACACCGCTGTTATCGAAGGAAGAATGGGGGTTTCACCGGAAGAAACCATTTCTCAGGCGCAGGAAGAAATGGAAAAATGCCTTCAGGAATTAAATATTCAGGATGAGTGGTTTTTAGGGAATCCGCTGCAAATTGAGTGGTTCGGCGGAAGGTGGATCCCGGGAAGCCTTGATAGTAATCATCCATTGATGAAGGAACTAATTAAGAGTTTCAGAGAAATCAAGGGTAATGCACCAATCATTGAGGCGAGTCCGTGGGGAACAGACGGGGGAATTCTTTCAAATGTCGGAGATACACCAGTGGTTGTTTTTGGACCGGGTATTACTGAGACAGCCCATGATGCCAATGAGCATATTATCCTCGAAGATATGTTTATCGCTAGTGAAATTATAGCCCTGACCTTGCTGAAATGGTGTGAAGCCATCGAGTAATGGAAAGCTAATGTAGAGAGTGGAATGTCTGGCTGAATGGTGTGCCAGGCATTTTTTAAAAGGAAACGAAACGAAGACGGCGAAAGTATTATGGAAGGGGTGATTGAATTGAATCAAACAGCTACAACTGCTTACATACAGGAAAGCGGCTTTTCAATGGAAGTCTATTTCGATCCATTTAATAAAAGAATTCGGGTGGATGATTATCTTGGAAACCTTCCATTGCTATTAAAAAAAGCAGAAGAACTGGTTTCCGAGCACAAGGCGGAAAAGCTTATTATTAAGGGGCGCAGAGAAGATTTTTTTACCTTTTATGAATTCGGCCTTCAGCCTGAAGCAGTGGTAGACCACTATTTCCATGGCTCACATGCACATTTTTTTTCAAAATTTTATACTTCGGATCGAAAGAGTAATGAACATTGGATTACTGAGGATGGGATGATCCACAGCATTTATCAATTGGATACCGCAAAGCAAAAAGCATATCCTCCAAAAGAATATGATTTAAAAAAAGCAGATATATCATGTGCGGAGGTGCTTTCCACATTATATCGGCAGGTATTTCAAATCTATCCAACCCCTCTTTTTGACCCTGAATATATTAAAAAAACAATAAGGGATGGAACAATCTATTATGTCTATTTCTATCAAGGGAAAATTGTCAGCGCCGCCTCTGCTGAGATAAATAGCTTTTATAAAAATGCGGAATTAACCGATTGTGCAACCCTCACTGAACACCGAAAATATGGGTTGATGAAATTTATTCTTCAGGAGCTTGAGGCTGAACTCAAAAGAGAGGGGATTTTTTGTGCTTATTCGATTGCCAGATCCTTATCCTTTGGCATGAATGCTGTTTTGTACCAGCTTGGATATACTTATCGCGGCAGGCTGATGAATAATTGTTATATTTTCGACAAGCTTGAGAATATGAATATGTGGGTTAAAAATCTGGCAAACTGCTAAAATTTCGGCTTTATATGACCATTTTTCGGCATCATGGAAATTCTCTAAGAAGGGCAGGTGAGCTAAATGGACCAATTAACAACGGCTTTAACGCAAGAGGTTCTGACAGCCATTCTAAAAAGCATTGATGAAGGGATTCATGTTGTAAATACAGAAGGAGAAACGATTTTCTATAATGAAGTAGCAGCCAGGCATGATGGAATGGAAGTAAAGGAAGTACTCGGAAAGTATTTGATTGATGCATTTCCCTCCTTAACGGCAGAAACGAGCACATTGTTAAAGGTGATGAAAACAAAAAAGCCCATTTATAATCAAACACAGGTTTATTTGAATATGCACGGGACAAGGATCGATACAATAAATACAACATTTCCTATTTTTGTGGATGGCGCAGTGGTTGGTGCAGTAGAAATTGCGAAAGATTATTCACGGATGAAGCTGCTTTCGGAAAGATTACTGGATTTACAAAGGGGCATGCATAAAAAAACGAAGAAAAAGGCAGTAAAACAGGTAAATTATACATTAAAGGATCTCTTGACCGTTCATACTGGTTTTATCAATATGAAGGCTGAAGCTCAGAAACTGGCAAAATCAAATGCACCAATACTTGTTTATGGTGAATCCGGTACAGGAAAGGAATTATTTGTTCAAGGGATCCATCATGTATCAGACCGGGCAGAGGGGACATTCATTGCCCAAAACTGTGCGGCAATTCCTGAAACGCTGCTTGAGAGCATCCTTTTTGGCACCGCTAAAGGAAGCTATACGGGTGCTGTTGACAGAAAGGGGCTATTTGAGCTGGCTGATGGAGGCACCCTGTTCCTTGATGAACTACATTCGATGCCGATTGAATTGCAGGCAAAACTGCTCAGGGTCTTAGAGGATGGCATGGTTAGAAGGGTCGGAAGTACAGAAAACCTCTCCGTCAATGTCAGGGTGATTGCTGCAATGAATGTACATCCAAGCCAGGCGCTTGAGGAGCAAAAGCTGCGTTTAGACCTCTATTACAGATTAAATGTATTTACCTTTTCACTTATTCCATTAAGAGAAAGGCAGGAGGATATTCTATTTTTATCGAATCATTTTATTAAGGAGTTTAATCACAAACTGCCTAAAACCATTAGAGGAATGGAAAAAAAGCTGGAGCAGTTTTTTATGGGTTACCAATGGCCTGGGAATGTCCGTGAACTTAAACATACGATAGAGTACATGATGAATGTATGTGAGACTGATTTGCTGAGCTGCGGAGATTTACCGCTCATGTTGAGGCATCTTGCAGAACCTTTAGAAGAAGAGAAGGAAGATGGCTTGTCTTTAAGAAAGAATATTGAGCACTTAGAGAAAAAACTAATCACCAGCGCTCTTGGGCAGAGTCAGGGAAATATCAATCAAGCTGCAAAGCTGCTGGAGATTCCAAGACAAACCTTGCAATATAAAATAAAAAAAATGAATGACTAAGGCGCCTAATTTTGGGCGCTTTTTATGTTGACGAATCGGGCGCATCCTTCTTTAAGCTTTGGCATAAAAATTGCATATTAATAAGTAAGGAAAGATGGGAGGAATGGATGATGAATCAATTCTTATATAAACCGAAAAGGCATTGGAAAGATATTGAGCTTTGGAAAGATGTGACGGAGGAACAGTGGAATGATTGGCTTTGGCAGTTAACCAATACCATCCGAACGCTGGAGGATTTAAAAAAGGTAATTCATTTGACGCCGGATGAAGAAGAGGGCGTTAGAATTTCTACTAAAACAATCCCCTTAAACATTACACCTTACTATGCATCACTGATGAATCCTGATGACCCGCGCTGCCCGATTCGCATGCAGTCGGTTCCCATTTCTAATGAAATTTATAAAACAAAGTATGACTTGGAAGACCCATTACACGAGGATGAAGATTCCCCAGTACCTGGTTTAACACACCGCTATCCTGATCGGGTTCTATTTCTCGTAACGAACCAATGTTCGATGTATTGCCGTTACTGTACCAGGAGACGTTTTTCAGGACAGATTGGCATGGGGGTGCCGAAAAAACAGCTTGATGCAGCGATTTCTTATATCCGGCAGACACCTCAGGTAAGAGATGTCTTGATTTCAGGCGGCGATGGACTTTTAATCAATGACAATATATTAGAATATATCTTAAAAAACTTGCGGGAAATCGGCCATGTAGAAATTATTCGGATAGGTACAAGGGCACCTGTTGTTTTCCCGCAAAGAATCACAGAAAATCTATGTAATATTTTTAAGAAATATCATCCGGTTTGGCTGAACACTCATTTTAATACCTCTATCGAAATAACTGAAGACTCTAAAAGAGCCTGTGAAATGCTTGCCAATGCAGGCGTTCCAGTAGGAAACCAGTCGGTTATTTTAGCAGGGATTAACGACAGCGTGCCAATCATGAAAAGGCTGATGCACGACCTTGTGAAAATTCGTGTCCGGCCATATTATATTTACCAGTGCGACCTATCGGAAGGAATCGGTCATTTCCGGGCGCCTGTTTCAAAAGGTCTGGAAATTATTGAAGGATTGCGCGGTCATACTTCTGGCTATGCTGTCCCGACATTTGTCGTAGACGCCCCAGGGGGAGGAGGGAAAATTGCGCTGCAGCCCAATTACTTAATTTCCCAGAGCTCGGAAAAAGTAGTCCTAAGAAACTTTGAAGGTGTCATTACTTCTTATCCAGAACCGGAGAACTATGTGCCAGGAAGGGCAGAGAACTATTTTAAAGAGTTATACCCCGATATGGAAGAGAAAAGGTCGCTTGCCGGAATTGCTGGCATTATGAATGATCAGCACTTTAATCTTATTCCGGAAGGTTTATCTAGATTACACCGCCGCAGGGAGTACAATCAGGACCCAGCCCATACTTCCTTAAAAGATAAACGAGAGAAACGGGATGAACTAAAGGATAAAAAATTAAAGGCATTAACACAAAAGGAGTTCCAGGAAACAAAAAATGCTGGAACTGAGGCGGAGCCTATTAAAGAATAGGAGGCTTTTATGGAATTGATGTGTGAGTGGTGCAGAAGCACAAATGTAGAACGAATTAATGACTCAGTTTTTTGGGAGCTTCCTGATGGAACACGGGCGATTGAAATTACTGATACTCCAGCCCTGACCTGTTCCGACTGTTCCATGACTTATCAGAGCGAGATGATTATCAAGGAAATTGAGGATCAATTATATTTAATTGATTGTAAAAAAATCGGGAAAGTCATTGCCTTTGAAGACTTAATGGCAATCCCAAGATTATTGAAGAAAAACTATTTTGATTTATCTTCTTAATGAAAGCAATATTATTGGAACTGGACGACACCTTGAGTATCCGCTATATTAGTTCATAGAATCAATAGAGTGAATTCGGATATGAAAGGCGTTTTTTGAATGAGAAAATCATTTTATCATTTTTTAATGAAATACAGGCATCCTGCTCCAAAGGATCCTATCAGCTTATTTGCAAATCATGCCTATTTTGATCATGGCTTTCCAAAACAATCTGATGATTATCATGAACTCAGTTCTTATCTTGAACTGAACGGCCATTATTTACCTTCCATGTCCATATTTGATGAAGCATGGCAGCAATATAACAGTTCAGAAAACAACGGATAAAAAAATCGCCTCACTAATGGGGCGATTTTTTCATTTTATAAATGCCATGCGCGTTATTTTCTCTCACGCATATACTATTGTAATCAAAATTCACGACTCAGTAATTGAGAGGATGGGAGGAAATGGCGAAAAGGAGAAAACCGAAGTATAAGATCGGTGATACGGTCGTGATTACCATTTATGGGACTGTCGGAAGGGTTACAGATGTTAACATTCTATTTTTACTGGATATATGTTATGATTTAAATAACAATATCAGGGAGTGAGAGGAAATGGCGCTTGCCGCAATTTATCTACGTTTATCAAGAAACGAGGAACAATTAGATATTGATGAAATTTTAACAAGCCATCGAAATGCCCTTATTAAACTCGCAAATCAACACAAACTAACCTATGAAATTTATCAGGAAATTTCAAGCGGTGTCAACACACAAAGGCCTCAATTGACACTACTGCTAGACAACTTGCATGAATATGATTACATCTTGGTAATGGACATTGACAGAATTTCACGTGATAATGCCTATGCCGAACAAATCAAAACCATGTTAATTGCACATGACATTAAAATTTTGACGCCACAGGGAGCAATTGATCTTACCCAAGAAAGTAATGAAATGTTATTTTCATTCCAGGCAATGATGGCAAATTTTGAGTACAAGCAAATCAAAAAACGCTTAAGCCGAGGCCGTTTGGCATCTGCAGAACAAGGCAGATGGACAAACACTAATAGGGCACCTCTGGGTTTGGTCATTATTGAAGATGAAGCAAAAATAGTAAGGTACATTTTCCAAAAAACTTTAGAAAGATTAAGTGCGAATGAAATTGCAAGGAATTTGGATATGCTGGGTTGGAGAAGCAGAAGTGGAAAGGTTATAACAACCACTCACATTTCAGCAACTAGAAGGAATGTCGTTTATTATGGCGTGGTAAAGGCATGTAGACGCGTTAATGGCAGAGTTGTTGACGATGTTTTTGTAGAAAATGCCCACGAACCGATAATCCCTAAACAGCAGTGGTTAGA
>CAYNUT010000100.1:0-1476 GCA_964400595.1 uncultured Neobacillus sp.
CAGCTCCCTTTTGTTTGGTTGTTGTTTACAAACTAATCGTATCAAACGAATATTCCTATTTACGAGGGCAGCCCATACCTAACTGTATCGGGAACTTTATATAGGAAGATTCGGGAGAGCAGGGCGGGGGTGAAATTTGTTGAAACATGATAGTGTACATAGGAAGTCAGCCGTTGTTATAATTTTCCTATATTATTACAGGGAGGAAGTCCGCGTGCATTTGGCAGAAAGCAAGAACCCAAAACTACTACTCTTTCAAGCCTTTGTCATCCTCTTCAGCGTCTCAGCTATTCTTTTTTTTCTAAACTGTATTCCGTATTACTACGATATCCTGCGCACTAAATGTGTATTTGCTGTATGCAGCCCGCTTGCTCCTGCCCCGCCGACAACTGCTGCGGCGCTCGAAGCCAATCATTTAACACCGGAAACCTTCACCTTATGGTTTGTCATCATCGAATGTACCTTTGCTTTCCTTTTTTATGCGGGAGCAGCGGTTATTTTTCTTAAAAGCAAAAGGGACCTGCTCGCGCTTCTGGCAGTTTTAGCCCTTGTTGCCTATGGTTCAACATTCACATCATTAGTCTACATGGGGTCTGATGGTTTAAAAGGAGTCCCGGAAATCATTGCGGCGCTAGGAAGGATGGCCCTATTTCTCTTTTTGCTGCTTTTTCCTAACGGCAGGATTGTGCTTCGCTGGACCCTAGCTGTATTTGTTCCGTTTTGCCTTATTCAAATAGTCAGCTTGATGAGCCCGGGAGCAGTGTTGGATCTTCTGAATTGGCCGGGCACCGCAAGACTCTTTTATTATTTAACGATGATTGTGGTAACAATTTTTTCGCAAATCTTCCGTTATCGGAAGGTATCGAGTTCGGTGGAGAGGCAGCAGACGAAATGGGTTGTCTACGGTGTTATCGTTTCGTTTCTCGGCTCCATTATTGTCAGCGGGTTCTTTGTATACCCGGTGTTTGGAAGTAGTCCTGTTTCCTATATTTATTTAAGTGCGTTATTATATGCGGTTGTTGCAATTATTCCTGCCACATTGGTGCTTGCTGTCCTGCGGCACCGCTTATGGGAAATTGACCCGCTTATGAACCGGACGATTTTATATGGCGGTTTATCTCTAGCTGTCATTCTACTTTATTCTGTTTTGGTCTTGTACCTTAGCAGTCTTTTTAAGACCGAGGGCAGCTTTATTATTTCACTTTTATCTACGGCGGTTGTAGCCGTGCTTTTTTCACCAATAAAAGAAAGACTGCAGAAGATCGTGAACCGGATGATGAAAGGGCGGCATGATGACCCGTATGCGGTACTGAAGGAATTGGGCGACCACCTTACCAAACCTTTGAAACCTGAAGAAGTACTTCATGGAGCTGCCGGGACAATTAAAGGTGCGCTAAAACTTCCCTATGTCGGAATTTCCATCCGGGTGAACGGGGAGGAGAAAATGGCAGCTGAGACTGGCGGGTCCGTATTTGA
>CAYNUT010000100.1:1486-8375 GCA_964400595.1 uncultured Neobacillus sp.
AGTTTTCCGATTGTGCATGGCGGTGAGGAGCTTGGGCTGCTGATTGTTTCGAGCCGCTCGCCGGATGAAGCATTCACGGGTGAGGACCTGAAGCTGATGGATGTATTGCTCCGTCAGGCGGGTCCGATTGTGCAAAATGTAAGAATGACATGGGGAATGGAACTATTGGCCCATGATTTACAGGATTCAAGGGAAAGGCTGGTGTTTGCCCGTGAAGAGGAGCGGCTGCAAATAAGGCGTAATCTTCATGATGACCTCGCCCCTCGGCTGCTCTCATTGTCCTTTAACGTGGCTGCTGCTGAGCAGTATGTGAAAAAAAAACCTGATAAGGCTCTTGAGCTGCTGGGAGATTTGCGTGGTGTCATCCGGACAACGGTTGATGAAATCCGTACCATGGTCCATGATCTGAGGCCGCCGACTTTGGACGAGTTTGGGTTGATTGGTGCCATCCAGGCGAGACTTGATGAAATGAAAAAAACAGACAGGACAGGCCTGGAAATTACTCTTCAAGTTTCGGAACAGATTCTGTCACTCCCGGCAGCAGTCGAGGTCGCGGCATACCGGATTATCACCGAGTCCCTGGTCAACGTGGTTAAGCATGCCAATGCCAGCCATTGTTCCGTGCGGATAGATGTGAATGCCGGAAGGGAATTAGAGGTTGAGGTTATTGATAATGGAATTGGCCTTCCTGCAGCCATTAAACCTTCCGGAAATGGAGGTATCGGTCTAAAATCGATCCGGGAGCGGACAGCGGAACTTGGCGGACAATGCTTTTTTGAAAAAATAGAAACAGGCGGGACACGGATAAGGGCCCTGCTTCCGTTTTCAGAAGGGGAGGAATTAACTTGAGAATTTTACTGGCAGATGATCATCCATTATTCCGCGGAGGGGTCCGTAATCTAATCCAGACTACTGATGATTTAGAAGTAGTTGGGGAGGCGGCTTCAGGCGAGGAGGCGGTGGAAATGGCGTTGAAACTTAAGCCGGATGTGATTGTCATGGATGTCCGCATGCCGGGATTAAACGGGATGGAAGCAACAATGATTATTAAGGAAAAACTGCCTGATATGAAAATTTTAATGGTCACAATGCTGAAAAATGATAAATCCGTGTTCACTGCAATGCAGATGGGTGCAAGCGGCTATGTCTTAAAGGACGCAGGAGAACTGGAGCTTTTGCAGTCGATCCGGGTGGTAGGGAATGGCGGAGCCGTGTTTAGTTCGGATATTGCCGGACGGATGAGGCATTATTTTTCCATGCCGCAGAAAACCGTGGACCGTAATCCGGCACTCAGCGAGTTGACCGGCCGCGAACTGGAGGTTTTGGAGCTGATTGCTGAGGGAAAGACAAATACGCAAATAGCCGCTAGTCTGCAGTTAAGCACCAAAACCGTGGCAAACCATATTTCTAATATTCTTAATAAGCTGCAGGTCGCAGACCGGCATGAGGCAAAAAAGCTGTATACCGAATCGCAAGGTGCTGATGAGGGTGAATTCGTGGAATGAAGCGGAGCTAATTTATAGCTTCGCTTTTTTGTGGGCTATAAACAGGCCTGGCTAATAGTCATAAATTCATAGTTTTTTGTGGATTTATTGGGAAAAGGGTACAAACCCAGAGCCTGTCTAAACCGTGATACATATAAATAAAGTACACAATGGCAAGAGAGATAGATGGAAGGGAGGGATAGGAGCGGAGAAGCTTCCATGAGGAGAGTACCGCCGTCATGCCATGACATCATGAAAGGTGATCTTTATGTTTTTTCAACCAATGGTTTGGTTGACCATAGTCTCATTTTTAGTTACATTGGGATTCATCCTTTGGAGACCCCGCGGGATGAACGAAGCCATACCGGCCACAGCAGGGGCTATTTTTGTGATGCTGAGCGGCAGTGTCACCATAGGCGATTTAGGGAAAATCACGGAAACAATCAGCGGAGCCGCGATTACCATCATGGCGACGATTGTAATGGCAATTGTTTTAGAAAGCTTTGGCTTTTTTCATTGGGTGGCTGAGAAGCTTGCCGCCAAAGCCAATGGCTCTGGAATTCGCTTATTCTGGTACGTTAATGTTCTTTGCTTCCTGATGACGCTTTTTTTTAACAATGACGGAAGTATTTTAATCACGACCCCGATTCTAGTGATGCTGTTAAACAATATGGGCTTGAAAAACCACCAGAAAATCCCTTACCTGTTATCCGGCGGCTTAATCGCTACTGCTTCGAGTGCGCCGATTGGAGTAAGCAATATTGTGAATCTCATAGCTTTAAAAATTGTCGACATGAGCCTGTACATGCATACGGCGATGATGTTTGTACCCGCAACACTTGGTTTGTTGTTCCTGGTGTGTCTCTTGTTTCTTCGATTCTATAAAATTCTGCCCAAAACGGTTCCAATGAAAGTAACCGGCATATCTCATAAATCCTATCACCCCTTAAGACCGGGACCCTTGTATACTTCCGATAAAGAGCGCTCGAGGTTCATGAGAAACGTCCTTCTTTTTGTATTTGCGGTTCGGGTCAGCCTTTTTATCGCCTCGTATTTAGGAATCCCCGTCTCTGTTATGGCGGTCATTGGCTCGCTTGTCTTGTTAGGATGGAGATGGATTTATTTAAAAATCCCGCCGGCTGATATGCTGAAAAAAACACCCTGGTATATCCTCGTTTTTGCTTTTAGTATGTATGTGATCATTTATGGCCTTAATAACATCGGTTTAACGAATTGGCTGATTGGTTTTATGCGGCCGATGGTTTCTGGAAGCCTGCTAAATGCAAGTGTGATGATGGGGGCCCTGTTGACTGTTCTTTCGAATATTTTTAACAATCACCCCGCGCTCATGGTCGGGACCCTTACGCTGACCCATATGAATCTGGATATGCTGACCTTGAAAGTTTCATATCTTGCAAATGTCATTGGCAGTGATATGGGGGCCTTGCTGCTGCCGATGGGAACGCTCGCAACGCTGATGTGGATGCATATTGTTAGAAGTGGTAAGGTGAGAATTACTTGGTGGGAATATGTAAAAATTACCGTTGTCGTGGTCCCGCCGGCCGTTCTGTTTACACTGGTCGTCTTATATTATTGGGTATTTTGGCTGTTTGGCAGCGCGCTGCAATGATTTGGAGGATGTGCTAGATATTTGTCGAAGGAGGAGGACTACTTATGATTTAAAAAATAATCCACTCTTATTTGGCAGATAAGAATGGATTACTCTTTATCAAATCGCGTTCAAAAAGGGCCGTGGGAAATGGGGGCCACGGTCTTTTTACCTTTAATGTACATTATGTCCCGCCGGCCTGTCATGTTCAATTCCAGGAGAAAGAACTTTGTAGTGCTATGTTACTAGCAGCTGGATTTTTGGTTCTGTATAATACAGATAGATAGAACAAAAGGGGTTATGTTCCATGGAAAGCATTACAGTTGTTTCCCTTTTAGATGTGATTAGCGAGTTGTTTTCGGAGGAGATATCGATAGCAGTTTCAAATACGGCGGAGTATATTTATTACCGCCCGAGCAAGCGGATTGATTTGAAGATTAGACCGGGAGACCCTTTGAAGGAAGGAACAATCGCCTATAAAGCGATTCATTCGAAACAAAAGGTTTCCGAGTTTATTAATCGAGATATTTTCGGGATTCCCTACCACGGAATGGCTGTGCCATTTTTTCATGAAGGAAAGCTTGAGGGATGTGTGACGGCGATTTTTCCAGCATTAACGAGCGGTAAATTAGTCGTGACAATCAAAACGCAGGATGGCTGGATTCCCGTTCCTTTTGCCGAAGTTATCTATCTTGAGTCGAAGGAAAAAAAGACGTTTGTTTACGCTCAGGAACACAGCGGTTCCCACAAATATTCGCTGCAGGAGTTTGAGTTTTTACTGCCAAAGGACTATTTTATCCGCTGCCACCGCTCGTTTATCGTCAATGTCAATCATATTAAAGAGATTTTCCCTGATACCCATTCCACATTTATTCTGTCGATGGCTAATGGCGATCGGGTGCCTGTAAGTCAGTCCTATTCCAGCTATTTTCGCAGATTGCTAGGTTTTTAAAGTAATGCTGTTTTAGAACGTGATAATGCTGTTTTATCTGAATTTTCCGTTATGTATCCATAAATTCCCTAATTGATAACCTTTTTCGGTTAAAATGATTTTACATTTCATTTTTGGGAGTGGGGATGGAAGATGAAAAATAATATGGAGCGGATTCGCGATCGACGTTTATGGGACCGTATTGTGACGCCGGAAGAAGCGGCATCATGGATTGAAGACGGGATGACCTTGGGCTTGAGCGGATTTACACGTGCAGGCGATGTGAAGGCGGTGCCATTTGCTTTAGTGAAACGCGCGGAGAAAGAAGCTTTTAAGGTAAATGTTTATACAGGGGCTTCTTTAGGTTCTGATGTTGATAAACTTTTTGCGGAAGCAGGGATCTTAGGCAAGCGGCTCCCATTTCAGGCTGATCCGACAATGCGAAGTAAGATTAATAAGGGTGAAATGTTATTTGTCGATCAGCATTTGTCGCATACAGCTGAATTAGTCCGTGCTGGAGTCATGGACCCAGTTGATTTTGCAATTTTGGAAGCGTTCTCAGTAACGGGGGATGGAATGGTCATACCAACTACCTCTGTCGGGAATTCTCTTTCCTTTGCGCTGAATGCCAAGGCCATTATTATTGAAATTAATCTGGCGCATCAAGTGAACCTGGAGGGTTTGCATGATTTGTATGAGCCGGGCAAGCAGGGGGAGAGGGGCCCTATTCCGTTAACAAAGGCTGATGACCGCATCGGAACGATAGGAATTCCGGTGGATATTAATAAGGTTCGGGGAATTGTATTCACGGACCAGCTCGACTCGCCGTCTTCAATTGTTCCTCCGGATGAAGAGACGGAGATTATGGCCAATCATTTATTGGAGTTTTTACGAAAGGAAGTCAAAGTTGGCCGGCTTACCAAGCGGCTTGCTCCGCTGCAATCGGGAATCGGCTCGATTGCCAACGCTGTCCTTCATGGTATGCTTGATTCCGAGTTTACCGATCTGGAGGTATACTCTGAGGTATTGCAGGATGCGGTCTTTGATTTAATGGATGCGGGCAAGGTCAAGTTCGCCTCCTGCTGTTCGATTACTCTATCTGAAGAAAAAATGAAAGATGTTTATGGTAATTTTGAGAAGTATCGCGAGCGGTTAATCATGCGGCCTCAGGAGATTAGCAATCATCCGGAAATCATCCGCCGCCTCGGGTTAATTTCCATTAATACCGCACTAGAATTAGATATTTATGGTAATGTTAATTCAACACATGTGCTGGGGACAAAAATGATGAACGGAATCGGCGGCTCTGGTGATTTTGCGCGCAATGCCCGGCTCGCCATTTTTGTCACTAAGTCCATTGCCAAGGGTGGAAACATTTCGAGTATCGTGCCGTTTGTTTCACATGTCGACCATACTGAACATGATGTTGACGTGGTTGTTACGGAGCAGGGCTATGCCGACCTGCGCGGACTGGCACCAAGACAGCGTGCCGAATTGATTATCGAGCGGTGCGCTCACCCGATGTATAGGAACCAGCTCCGCGACTATTACGAGGAGGCGCTGACTAGAGGAGGGCAAACCCCTCATGTCTTGGAGAAGGCCCTTTCCTGGCACACCAACTTTGCGGCAGCTGGAACGATGTTTGCAAGAGTGGAAGAAACTGTGTAATAAATGAATATCCGCGAACAGGGCACTTTGATTGCAAAAATCAAAGTGCTTTTCTTTTGGCTTGGCGTGTACCACTTGAATGGGTCTATAATGATTTATGAGTAAAAAAATACCTGGGTGTCAGGCACCAATTTGAGGGGAATACGATGGATTTAAATAAACGGATCGATACGCTTGACTATTTACGGGGATTTGCACTGCTGGGAATCATTCTGGTGAATATTTTATCTTTGCTGTCCGTCAAATTGCCGGCATCCGGTTCTCTGGATGCTTCGTATTTGAGGTTTTTGTATATGTTTGTTGAAGGTCGATTTTATACGATTTTTACGTTTTTGTTTGGAGTTGGGTTTTATATTTTTATCAACAGGGCTTTTGCAAGAGGAAAGAACGGGTATGTCTTGTTTGTTCGGAGAATCCTTGTCCTGTTTTTGCTTGGACTGATTCACGTGAAATTTCACCACGGAGAAGCGTTAACAGTTTACGCTGTGAGCGGCCTTTTGATTTTGCCGTTTTACAAGGCCGGGAAATGGCTTAACCTCGGGTTTGGGGCAGTCATGCTGCTTGTAATGAGCTTTTTTGCGAATAAGATTTTCATGGTTGTTCCGATCATGCTTATAGGTGTTGCGGCAGGGCAATATCACGTGTTTGAAAGAATCCCGCACAATTTGCGAAAGATTGCTATTTTTACAGTGGCCGTGTTTTTATTAAGTGCAGCAGGTCTCGTTTATCAGTATCAGTATGCGCCGTATGTGCTTGGAAAGGTTTCTGGAGCAGTTTATCAGGAGACGCATAAGTTCATGAGGATTGGGGTGACGATTGGCCCGATTGTTTCAGCCTTTTACATGGGGTTCATGATTTTGCTTCTGCAAGTGCCGATTATCGCAAAGCTGCTGTCTCCGCTAAAAAGCTACGGAAGGATGGCCTTAACAAACTATATTTCCCAAACAGTCCTCATCCTGTTCGCCGGCAAATTACTGCACCTCTACAACCATATAACGTATGTACAATCACTTTTCTTGTGCCTGGTAATAATCTTTGCCCAGCTTATATTCAGCAGCATCTGGCTGCACTTCTTTCGGCACGGACCCCTTGAATGGCTCTGGCGGACCATCACCTATCGCGAAATCTAATTTGGTGCCATTTTTTGAGTGTCATTTTGGGTGTCAGGCACCACTCGTGGACAAAATGTTCATATTT
>CAYNUT010000100.1:8475-13571 GCA_964400595.1 uncultured Neobacillus sp.
TTTTGAGTGTCATTTTGGGTGTCAGGCACCACTCGTGGACAAAATGTTCATATTTGTCCACTGTGGGTGGACAATCTGAAGGAGTGCCTGACACCCAATTGACATCCATTTTTATTTTTTGATTTTGACGTCGTGTTCTTTTGCGAGTTGATTGAGCTTCTTTTTGTAGTCGTTGATTAGTTTGCGGGCGTCGGCGAGCATGGTGTTGGCTTCCTGGATTTGATTGGCGTCCTGATTTTCTATGGCCTGTTTAATTTTTTTAAAGGCATCGGACTGCATCTCTGCCCCTTCTTTATAAATTTCGTGAACTTTCTTTAATTCATCTGTTTCAATTTTGATGTCATCCAGCTCATTTCTGAACTTATTGTAAGCTGGGATGATCTCATGATTTAAGGCATCGTACGTTGTTTGATCATCCGTATAGTTTGTCCCCGTCACACTCTCATAGGCCGAAACGGCTTTGCTCTCCAGCTTAGCGGCCCCTTTTATTTCTTTATTTACATAATTAAGTAAGTCATCCTGCACAGGGTCATTTAAGCAGCCTGCCAGTAAAAAAAATATCGGCACCAATAATGCCACAAATCTCTTCTTCAAATCGTCACCCCCTACTGCACCAATGTATGAGGCTTAGGCAGTCCAATATGAGTGGGAAAAATTAATTTTCTGGAGCAGCCAAATTTGAAGTTAATTTTCACCGACATTAGACATTTTTTATGTTTTGTCCACCCTGGGAGGATAATGTGTTCTCCAGCGGTGCCTGACACCTTATTTTGTGTAGCGGTTGGCATAGCTTGATGCGACAAAGGCGTCGGGTTTGATTTTTGGTTCGACTCCCATCGATTCGATGCGCGTGACCATCTCTTTGACAAATTCGCTTGTCTTGCTGCGTTTGCCGGCACCGATGTCTATGTGCCCCTCCATTGTAAAGGCTGACCCTTGGTAAATTTGGGGCAGGACAATGTTAATCATTTCGGTCTTTCTTTCCTCCGTGAACAAGGAAACAATCTCCTCAGTCAGCGATAATTCAAGCGAAATCCGCTCGTGTAAATGTGTCATTTTCCTTGGTATTACTACTTTTCTAATGCACGCCCATACGCCGCGCCCTTCATTTTGGATCACAACACCAGTAATAAAAGTGGTCTGTGATTTATGAACCTGTGAATCTGTCCCAACCATTAAGCGATAACGGCCACACGGGTCCAGCAGCATAAACTCGACAATTTTCGTAAAAACCTGCTCAAATGTCATCCCATTCTCCTGAAGATTTTGAAACAAAGGGCTGTTAAGCCCGGGATTTTTCATATTAAAACACCACATCTTTCCCTTCCATAAAAATTTTACGTCTTGTTTCTTATTTCTATTTTATGGAGGGCAATGTTATGTCGTGCGGTTATTTGAGAGAATGGGTGTCAGGCACCGTTCGTGGACAAATGGCCCGGTTTTGTCCGCCTGGGGCGGACAGTATGGCTGCCTGCCGGTGCCTGACACCAAGAGCTGTATGGGTTTAATGGTTTAATATAAGTGATTTGATTTCCTTTATTTGTTCGATATGGCGTTGTTCGTGGAGGTAGACAACCTCGATCCATTGGTGAAGTGGGAGTTCGCCAAAGAGAGGGTGTTTGAAGGATTTTTTTTCTAGCACGGAGTAGTCTTCTATTTTACTAAGAGTATCAAGCAGGAATGCTCTGGATTCGTGCAGCAACTGAATGATCAGCTGAATCTCAAGCGGTTCTTCACCGGGATTGACGAAATCGGGTGCATTCACCTTTTTTGCTCTGTCAGTCAAATAATTTTGTATTGGTTTAGGCTCGATCTTATCAAGGCTGTTTTGTTTGACTCCAAAACGAATCGCCTTCGCAAACGACTTTTCCGCTAAATAAAGGTGATGACAAACTTGTGAGACACTCCACGTATGGCCTCCAGGAGAAGCGTTTAATTCTTCGAAACTAAGGAAATTTAACTCCTTTAAAAGCTTTCTCCTTGTCTCCGTCAAGATTTCTACTATACTTTCCATTTCCCTCATAACCGTTCCTCCTTAAAATTTGCTGGCATCTTATAGATTCTTAACATTTTATATTCGGCCTCTCTAAAAATATTCCTTTATGGATGCCGCCGTTTTGTCCACCTGACACTACTCGTTAATTCCCTTTTTTTACCCGCTGAATTTTAGATTATGAATAGAGGTACTGAGATGGTTATGTCGAAGTAGTAAAGATATTTACTATGTTTTGGAAATTATTCTCTACTATTGCAGGTGGGAAGGGTATATGAAGAAATACTTTCATTGGTTGCTGCATTTGATATCGCATGGGGCGTGGTGGTATATCACGGTTATTTCAGCAGCCCTCTTTCTTTATTCCGAGACACAAATCTATGACTGGCTGCTTAAGGCTTGTGAGGGAGAAAACTGTACGGACCTATTCCAGCTTACAGTCAGTGAGGCTGATAGTTTACAAGTTTATGGGATATCAATGTCCTTTTACAGCGGCATTTTGGCCGTGCTTTTGCTTATCCAATTCCTCGCCTTTTTTCTGGCTGGCTGCTTGCTCTATGTTTACGGGATGAGGGACCGAATCTGTCTGATCACTTCCATCATGCTGATCGCAGCGGGTACGATTATGAGTATCAGCAATCCGATTATTGCTCAAGCCCCGCATTTAAAAAGTATTTTTAATGTGGAGAGCTTTGCCGGTGAATTATATTTATTCTTTTTCTTTTTGTTTCCTGATGGCAGATTCCGACCCAGATGGCTGATTGTACCCGCATTGATCGGTTTAGCAGGGAATATAGGCGGCTATTTATTACCAAGGTCAATACTGGACCCGGTCACATGGCCGGCTGTCCTCAGAACCGGCATCTGGATCTCGCTGCATTTCTTAGTTGTTTTTTCGCAAATATACCGCTACCGCCATGCTCAAACGATGCAGCTGAAGCGGCAAATCAGGTGGTTTGCAGTCAGCATGAGCGGGTTTATTCTCTCCGTCCTGTCGCTTCTCGTCACCTCCGGTATTGGAGGCGGGAACGGTTTTGTCAAGCTGGGTATGTGGTTTGTGTATTATCTCGCCCTTTTGTTTATGCCGTTTTCCATAGGAATTGCCATCCTGGAGCAGCGGCAGCGCCATTTATCCACGCTATTCAGCCGAACCATCGTTTACTCCTTTGTCACGATTTTTGTCATCGGGGTCTATGTTCTGATTGTCGGGTCTTTGGGAATTCTCTTAAATTATCAAAACAATATCTTTATATCCCTTTTAGCCACCGGGGTTGTCGCGATTTTTTTTCAACCATTACGGGAAAAAGTACAACAGGCGGTCAATCGCTTAATTTACGGCGACCGTGAGGACCCGTATAAAATCCTGTCGTCGCTGACTAAACGTTTGGAGCTGGCCATGACAAATTCCTCTGTTCTCCCGATGATTGTTGAAGAAGCAGCCAAAGCACTCAAGCTTCCCTTTGCTGCCATCATGATTGAAATGGAAGGGAAATCGGAGAGGGCTGCTTCGTTTGGGGAGGAAACCCAAGTGAAATCTGAGTTTCCTTTATTGCTTCAAGATGAAAAAATCGGAACTCTGATTGTGGGTGCGCGTTCGCTGCAGGAGACGGTTCCACCAGATAAAGTCTATTTATTAAATGATTTGCTTCGGCAGGTAACATTGGCGGTGCAGACAGTTAGGATTGCAAGGGAACTTCAGCGTTCCCGCATAAGGCTTGTTAGTTTAAGAGAAGAGGAACGGCGCAGGCTGCGGCGGGACTTGCATGACGGGCTTGGGGCCAGTCTTGCAAGCATCTCGTTAAAAATGGATACATTAATTTTTCAAAGTGAAGTGGAACAGACGGTAAAAAATAGATTACTTGAATTGCAGGAAAATATCCGGACTGTGGTGAAAGATATCCGCCAATTGGTCTACAATTTGCGGCCTCCGGCATTAGATGAATTAGGGCTGATATTTGCCATCGAGGAACTTTGCCGCCGCCAGTATGAAGGGGGGCCGCTGAAGGTGTCGGTCGAGGCTTCAGATAGAGATTTCCAGCTTCATGCAGCAATTGAAGTTGCGGCCTACCGGATTGTCCAGGAGGCGGTGAACAATGCCGTAAAGCATTCGGAAGGGAACATTTGCAAAGTCACACTGGAAAAAGAAGAATTCTGCTTGGTCATAATGGTCATAGATGACGGAAAGGGTCTGCCTGCAGGGAGGAAAAATGGTTTGGGGCTTCAATCAATGAGGGAACGCGCGGAAGAGGTCGGCGGGCAATTTTTTATAAAGAATGCCGTAGGGAATGGAACAGAAATAACGGTAAAATTACCGCTTTTGAAGGGAGAGGAGTCATGTGCGAATATTGATTGTTGAAGACCATCCGATGTTCCGCGATGGGCTGCTGCGGATGCTGGAAACAGTCGAGGAATTCGAGGTTGTCGGTGAGGCTGCATCCGGCGTGGAAGCGGTGGAGCTGGCTGAAAAATTAAATCCTGATATTGTTCTGATGGATCTTAATCTGCCGGAGATGAGCGGAATCGAAGCTGCAAAAAAAATAGCCCAAACTAAACCGGAAATCGGGGTGCTCGTTCTCACGATGTATGACGATGACAGCTCGGTGTTTGCGGCAATGAGGGCCGGGGCGCGCGGCTATCTTTTAAAAGAGGCGAACCGGAATGATATCATTAGAGCGATTCAGGCGGTTGGCGGAGGAGAAGCTATCTTCAGCCCGGCGATTGCCAGGAGAATGATGTATTACTTTGAGGCGAAAGCAAAGCCGGGGATGTCCGATGTCTTTCCGCAGTTAACAGAGCGCGAGCGGGAAGTGCTGGATTATATTGCGAGAGGAAAAAACAATGCCGAGATTGCTGGTACTCTTGGGTTGAATCAGAAAACGGTGCGAAATCATGTTTCCAATATCTTAAGTAAGCTGCATGCAAGCGACAGGGCCCATGCCATCATTATGGCGCGGGAGGCCGGGCTCGGCAAAGAAAATTAATGGAACCTAAATTAATTTTAGGTTCTTATTTTTTGCATTAAAAACTTCCCGGATTGTTCGGGACTGCGGTCACAAGACGCCGGGACGCCGGGATTGATACAGTATGGTTAATCAAACGAAAG
>CAYNUT010000101.1:0-13290 GCA_964400595.1 uncultured Neobacillus sp.
AGACCCGTTTAAAAGACTATATACCAACAATATTATAATAAATTAACGCGGTTAAATATTAAAGTAATAAAATAAGAGGCTGCCGAAGGTTTTTCGACAGCCTAACGCTCCCTTTAGGGGAGCTTTGCTTATTTTCGTGGGTAAAAATACATGATTCTTTCGTTAAAAAGATGCAGTTCACCTTTTAACTTTTTGGCAAGGAATTTACAAAATTCATTTGCCTTTCCTTTATCCCCATATGTAGATTGTTCAGGAAGTGTGATTTGAATATAGGTTTGCCCGCTTTCTTCGCCATTCTCGTTTTTAACTGTTTCCATATCAGCACCAATTAAAATTGCGTTGTAACGTTCATGGTCAGAGTGCAAATAAAACCATTTTCCTTTACCATCTTCCGTTTCTTTTATTTCATACGGAAAGGCAGTATCTTCATATTGCCAATTTAATTGGTCACCGGTTTTCGTTGTAATTTCTTTATAATAGCGAAATAACTCTTTTAATTCTCCAATGGTAATGGTTTGTTTCTCAGATGAAGGCACAAGCTTGATGAATGCGTTTTCCGCCATCATCATCCCCCCTAATTGTCCGATTATTTATGCACTTCTATTCTAGCATTGAATAAAAAGTTGTGACAACTCTAATACGAATTTAATTGTTATTTTACCTAAAATGAATTATAATAATATTCTAAATATTAATAAAAAGGAGGGGCCGTATGGAATTATTTGATAAACTCTATGATGAGCATGAAAATGCGAAAGTCAGATTCATTGGCTTTACCACCGAACATACGCGTTATGACTTCGGAATTATTTACACCAATCTGTTTTTCGGTAAACCGCTCGTTATCTGCATGCAAACTGGCCGGTCAACTCTCCTCGACCCAAAAGACATCGAAGATATTGATTACCTGCAAACCGTATTCCGTATCCCTAACAAACAGCAGGCTGCCGATTTGGCTGAGTTTTTTAGTGATGCATTACCAGCTATTCCGTTTCATACCCAATATGATTAAAGTAAGAAAAAAAGGGCCATTATGGTCCTTTTTTGTTGAAAAATATTTTAAATGTGACATACAAATTAGGCTTGATAAATGAAATGTGTTATATTATTATTGTTTTAAAGATAGATTTTAAGCGCTTACAATAAATTATTAATAATGAAAAGGGGATTGAACAAATGGGTACACTTGTCTGCCAAACTTGTAACAATACAATTGATCATTTTGAAGATGAAAAGGTAACAGTTCTATATTCTAAATGTAATTGCTGCTGCGACGAAAAACATAAAGAAGAAAAATAAGAAGAAACTCGCCACGGGCGAGTTTCTTCTTATTTTATGGCCTTATATTCTTTAATGACGCGAATCGTTTTAATTTCATCATCTTCAGGACCTTGAACCGGCAGTCCCGCCTCGATATTTTCTTTAATGTAATGGAGGTTTTCTTTTGTTATTATTTCCCCTGGTATGAAAATGGGGATTCCTGGCGGATATACCATGATAAATTCAGCAATGATTCTGCCTTCTGATTCAGCAAAAGGAATAACCTCTGTTTCTGCATAAAAAGCATCACGCGGTGTCAAGGCAAGCACCGGAATTTCCGGAAGCAGGACCTCCAATGGTTCGCTTTTCTCTGCCCTGTGTTCACATTCCTCCGCGAGCTCTTTTAACGCATTGACCAAAAGATTCCCTTCATATTCAGTGTCACCAAGCGTAATGATACAAAGAATATTATAGAGGTCAGATAGTTCCACTTCAATGTTATGTCGTTCTCTCAGCCATTTTTCAACCTCATGTCCCGTTATTCCTAAATCCTTAACAGAAATAATCAGTTTAGTGGGATCGTAATCAAACGTTGCTTTTGAGCCTAAAATTTCTTCACCTACACAATAAAGATGATCAATTTCGTTTATTCTCTTACGAATTGAATCTGCTAACCGAATGGTCCTATCAATTAACTCTTTACCTTGAGTTGCAAGCTGTTTGCGGGCAGCATCGAGTGAGGCCAGCAATAAATACGATGTAGAGGTTGTTGTCAGCATACTAAGAATAGACTGGACATGCTTAATGGAGACAAGACCTTCTTTTACATTCAGGATGGAGCTCTGTGTCATCGACCCGCCCAGTTTATGGACGCTTGTTGCGGCCATATCCGCTCCGGCCTGCATGGCAGACATCGGAAGTTCATCATGAAAATGAATATGGACACCATGGGCCTCGTCAACAAGAACAGGAACATCATAGGAGTGAGCAATTTCGACGATTTTTTTTAAATCTGCAGAGATGCCGAAATAGGTAGGATTGATGACCAAAACCCCTTTTGCATCAGGGTGCTGCTCCAGCGCTTTTTCCACCGAGTCGGTTGTAATGCCGTGGGAGATGCCCAATTCTCTATCGATTTCTGGATGGATGAACACAGGAATAGCCCCGGAAAAAACGATCGCAGACATCACAGACTTATGTACATTTCTTGGAACGATAATCTTATCTCCAGGGCCGCAGACTGCCATTACCATGGTCATAATCGCTCCGCTTGTTCCCTGCACAGAGAAAAAAGTATGATCAGCGCCAAATGCTTCAGCGGCTAAATCTTGAGCCTGTTTAATCATTCCTTTTGGGTGATGGAGATCATCAAGTGGTCCGATATTTATTAAATCAATCGAAAGGGCATTATCGCCGATAAACTGACGGAATTCCGGATCAATACCGGTCCCTTTCTTATGGCCGGGAATATGAAATTGAACGGGATTTTTTTTTGCATGTGCTAATAAACCGCTAAATAGCGGTGTTTGTTTTTGTAACAATTTATAACCACACCTCTTATTCAACAAAAATATCTCTTTAAAAAACATAAAACAAATGAATTATAGCACTATTCACATATATTGCATAGCAATTTTCTGTTAACAGCTACAATTTTTCGTAGCTTCCATTTAGTTTCCCAAAAATACAGGAAAATTACCCTTTTTCAACGAAATATCAGTTAAGCATCATTTAGGAGGGATTTTTTTGAAGTGGCAGACACGTATTTCCGATCTTTTAAACATTCAATATCCAATAATTCAGGGAGGGCTTGCTTATTTAGCGTATTCTGAGCTTGCTGCAGCCGTATCCAATGCAGGGGGACTTGGACAAATTACTGCGATGTCATTGGAAAGTCCTGAGCGTTTAAGGGAGGAAATCAAGAAGGTAAAACAATTAACTGGTAACCCTTTTGGCGTAAATTTTGCCATTGGACAGCATGGCAGACCGTTCGCAGCGTTCCTGCAGATTGCAATTGAAGAAAATGTGCCTGTTGTGACTATGACCGGAGGGAATCCTGCTCCGATTTTTGAACAGTTAAAGGGAACGGATATTAAAACACTCGTCCTTGTAGCTGCAAGACGACAGGCTGTAAAAGCAGAAGAACTTGGGGCAGATGCGGTGATGGTTGTCGGACAGGAGGGTGGCGGACATTTAGGGCGTGACGACGTGGGAACAATGGTGCTGGTTCCGCAAGTAGTGGACGCAGTTTCCATCCCGGTTATTGCTTCGGGAGGAATTGGCGATGGGAGAGGATTAATGGCAGCACTTTCCCTGGGAGCTGAAGGGATTGAAATGGGAACGCGATTTATCGCAACAAAAGAATGTATCCATGCCAGCGAGGTTTATAAAAAGCGGTTGATAGAGGGAACAGAAACAGATACGGTGGTGATCAAACGATCACTTGGTACCCCGGCCAGGGCAGTAGCAAATAGCTGGACAAACAAAATCCTTGAAATCGAAAGAAACAAAGGGGATTATGAGGCATTGAGGTACTTTATCAGCGGGGAAGCTAACAAACGCTACATATATGATGGTGCTTCTGATGAAGGATTTGCTTGGGCGGGACAGGTGATGGGAATAATAAAGGATATTCCCACGGTTGCTGAACTTTTTAGCCGAATCATCGGGGATGCTGAACAAATTCGCGAAAAATGGGGAAAATAAGGTATTATACTCATGAGTAAAAAAGTTAGAAGGTGAAATAATGGAGTATCAATACCCGATTGATTACAGCTGGTCCACGGAGGAAATTGTGGATGTGATTCATTTTTTTGAAGCAGTCGAAAGAGCTTTCGAAAAAGGCATCGAACGTGAAGAATTAATGAAGGTCTATCGCCGCTTCAAAGAAATAGTTCCAAGCAAAGCGGAGGAAAAGACTATTTGCGGAGAATTTGAAGAAATAAGCGGCTATTCCTCCTATCAGGTAATAAAGAGAGCCAAAGAAGCACCAGCAGGTGAGAAAATTTTTATGAAATGATAAAAAGCCCGGAACCAACAGGTTCAAGGGCTTTTCTATTTGATGTCTAGGGAAATCTTATAAAGCGGGGAGACTGTCTTAAACACTTCACCTATTTGCTGAAGAAGCCCTTCGGCACCAAGCTGAATAACTTTCTCTCGAGCGAGAGTATACCCGCATAATATTTCAGCTTTCTTTACTTTTTGCAGGCGGTCGAAATATGTTAGTATTTCACTCTTTGATATTTGTCCATGCATGATTGTTTCAGGTTTCGTATGGTCAAGTGACCAAACAAAATCCTTTGGGATTTCTTTGTAAATTTTTGTTGATTTTTTGGCAAGCCTCGCTCCCATCACTTCTTTTTGCGGTGCCTCATAAATGACCGCAAACCAAACAAATAAATGAGTATTCCACAAACCAATTTGGAAGTGGGGAAGCATTTTATAGCCGCGGGGACTGCTCGAGAAGGCCACCCATGTATCCTTTGGTGGATTGATGGTTCTTCTTGCATGCTTGGCAACATGAGGAAATATCTCATCACCAGTTAAGGCCGTCAATTCCTGAGCAAAATAATGACCCAAGGCTGTCAATTTTGGTCGGACAGTTTCTTTAAGGGCTTCCATTCTTGCCTCTAAACCTTCAATATGGAAAACATCAAAATCCTCATCCGTAAAGCCGGTAAAACTCATAACCTAAACCTCCAGACAACGCGTTTGTCATACATTGTAGCATAGGCCCGAAAAAACTAGAAATTTCTTGCTTCTATAGGTTAAAGCACATATTTGTTGCAACATATCAATTTGGCTCATATTATACAGTAAAAAATAATCTGAATAATAAGTTAAATAGATGGAAGGGGAGGAGAAACATGAAACAACTTATAAATACATCTCTCAAAAAGGCAAGCGATAAGGAAAGAGCAGCTGTGTTAAGATTAGAAATGGATTATGAACTGGCGGTATTATTTGAAGCAATCGAAGAAAATAATGAGAAAAAAATGAAGGAATGTAAGCAGAAATTAGAAAAAATCCGCCAAGAATTAGTGCGCCTTAAAGCTTTTTAATAATCCGAAGTAATCTTATCTAAGGAGCAAGTTTTAATGAAGGGAAATAAATATATCCGATATTTATTTAAAACGAACTCTTACAAGAATTGTGGGGAGTTCGTTTATTATTGTGTTTTTTTAAAAGGCAGAAATATGTAATGAAAGAAAGCCTAAAAGTTGATGTCTATGTCAAATTTGATTAAGCTAAAGGTACATCAAATTTTTAAACATGCTTCAAACTACATACATTGAGTGATGCGAGAAATTTGTTCATTGGAGGAAAAACATGAATTGGGAACAAATTTATGCCCATTCCAAGGAATGGGTAAAGGACGCAGGAAATAGAATCCGTTTATCTTTTGATCAAACGTTAAATATTCAAACGAAAACAAACCCGAATGATCTCGTTACGAATATGGATAGGGAAATTGAACAATTCTTTATTAGAAAAATAAGAGAGAGTTACCCAAATCATAAAATAATGGGCGAAGAAGGTTTTGGAGATGAATTACAAAGTCTTGAAGGGATAGTCTGGCTGATTGACCCGATTGACGGGACGATGAATTTTATTCATCAGCAAAGAAATTTTGCCGTCTCGCTTGGGGTATATGAAAATGGTGTCGGAAAAATAGGATTGATTTATGATGTTGTGCATGATGAATTGTATCATGCATTTACCGGGAAAGGTGCGTTTATCAATGATGCCCCTATACCAAGGCTGGAAGAAAGAACAGTAAATGAATCGATTATTGCCCTGAATGCAACATGGGTGATGCCAAACCGAATGATTGATCATCATTTAATGATTACACTTGTAAGAAATGCACGGGGTACAAGATCATACGGAACAGCTGCATTAGAATTGGCGTATGTAGCTGCAGGAAGGGTGGATGCCTATCTATCGATGCGGTTATCGCCTTGGGATTTTTCCGCGGGAGCAGTAATATTGGCGGAAGCCGGCGGAGTAGTGACAAATTTGCGCGGAGAGCCGCTTGATTTTTTGTCAAAGGATTCATTGTTCGCTGCAAAACCGGGCTTGCATCAAACAATCTTAACGGAATATTTAAAGGATGGAAAATGGTAAAAAAGCCCTGGGGATGATCAGGGCTTTTTATAACTCGCCATTGTCACGCATTTTTTTCTTTGTTTTAAATCCCATTCCCATAATTATGAAAACAGCAAGAATGCAGATGATGCCGCCTATTAAGCTCTTTTCACTGATGGCAACACCGATTCCCATCATACTTACTGCTGCTAAAATGGCATAAATCAGCAATGGCCATTTTACTTGGTCCATATTAATTAACCCCTTTTTTTAAGCTTTTTTTATTATCATACATAAAATGCTTTCAAGTTTCCACTGCAATTGTGGTATAATAGTTCAGTTGTGGATGGGAAACTATATATAGTTTAATTTTTAATGAAAATAGGCAGGAGTGGAAATTTTTGAAAACAAGAAACGATATTAGAAATATAGCGATTATTGCACACGTTGACCATGGGAAAACGACATTGGTGGACCAGCTGTTAAAACAGGCGGGAACCTTTCGAACAAATGAACATGTAGAAGAGCGCGCAATGGATTCCAATGACCTTGAAAGGGAACGGGGTATTACAATCCTTGCCAAAAATACAGGGATTCAATATAAAGATACACGGATTAATATTTTAGATACACCGGGACACGCAGATTTTGGCGGAGAAGTAGAACGGATCATGAAAATGGTGGATGGTGTTCTACTGGTGGTTGATGCTTATGAGGGCTGCATGCCTCAGACACGATTCGTTCTCAAGAAAGCATTGGAGCAGAATTTAACACCGATTGTTGTAGTTAATAAGATTGACCGCGACTTTGCCCGTCCTGCAGAGGTAGTTGACGAAGTGATCGATTTATTTATCGAACTTGATGCTACAGAAGAGCAATTAGAATTCCCTGTCATTTATGCTTCAGCGATTAATGGAACGGCAAGTCTTGACCCTGAAAAACAGGATGCAAACATGCAGTCATTATATGAGGCGATTATTGATCACATCCCGGCACCGATTGATAACCGGGAAGAGCCGCTGCAGTTCCAGGTAGCTCTTCTTGATTATAACGATTATGTGGGAAGAATCGGTATCGGCCGGGTATTCCGGGGAACAATGAATGTGGGTCAGCAGGTTGCTTTAATGAAATTGGATGGCACAGTTAAGCAATTTCGCGTGACGAAAATCTTTGGTTTCTTTGGCTTGAAACGGGAGGAAATTCAGGAAGCAATAGCTGGTGATTTAATCGCAGTATCTGGCATGGAGGATATTAATGTCGGTGAAACGGTATGTCCAATTGAACACCAGGAGGCACTGCCAATCTTAAGGATTGATGAACCAACATTGCAAATGACATTCGCTGTCAACAACAGTCCTTTTGCCGGCCGGGAAGGGAAATATTTAACTTCCAGGAAGATTGAAGAAAGATTGCGTGCACAATTGCAAACCGATGTCAGCCTAAGGGTCGATAATACCGATTCACCGGATGCATGGATTGTGTCCGGCCGCGGCGAGCTGCATCTTTCAATTCTTATTGAAAATATGCGCCGTGAAGGCTACGAGCTGCAGGTTTCAAAACCGGAGGTCATTGTAAAAGAAATTGACGGGGTACGATGCGAACCAGTAGAAAGAGTCCAAATTGATGTGCCTGAAGAGCATACCGGTTCTGTTATGGAATCCATTGGCGCACGTAAAGGTGAAATGCTGGATATGATTAATAATGGCTCAGGCCAAGTTCGCTTGCTATTTAATGTTCCTGCCCGAGGATTAATCGGCTATACAACGGAGTTTTTAACACTCACCCGCGGCTATGGCATTATCAACCATACATTTGACAGCTATCAGCCAATGACACCAGGCCAGGTGGGAGGCAGGCGCCAGGGGGTTCTTGTGTCAATGGAATCCGGAAAAGCTTCGACATATGGTATAATGCAGGTAGAGGATCGCGGTACGATTTTCGTGGAACCAGGAACGGAGATTTACGAGGGAATGATTGTTGGCGAACATACACGTGAGAATGATATTACCGTCAATATTACGAAAGTGAAGCATGCAACCAATGTCCGCTCGGCAACGAAAGACCAAACGTCCGTCATTAAAAAACCGCGCATCATGACGTTAGAGGAATCGCTGGAGTATCTAAATGACGATGAATATTGCGAGGTTACACCGGAATCAATTCGTCTTCGCAAAAAAATCCTTGATAAAAGTGAACGGGAACGGTTAGCGAAAAAGAAAAAATATGCAGAATTAAGCTAATAAAAAGGAGTGCAAAGGAATGGAAGGTTTCTCCCCTAGTCTAAGATTTTTTATTGAGCTGACAGATGCAAAAACGGCTGTTTGGTTACAGTACTTTTTTATTGTAATTTTATCGGCGATTGTATATAAGTTAGGCTTTGCAAAAAAACTGCCTCTTTTAAAAAACATCGTGGTCTATGGATGTCTATCAATCGGCTGTTTTGTGATGTTGATTTTTTCCTATATGCTGCCGATTGCCGAGGGGCTAAGTGCTGCGGCGTTGCTATTAATTATTTATAAAGTCCGCCTTCACCAAACGAAAAAAGAGCAGACAGAAGCAAAGTAAAAGGGGGAGTTACCATATGCATTCCTTGCAGGACGCACTCTATAACTGGCTTACGATTAAGGTGGTTTCCGATGCCCGTCCCAATGATACGGCAGCGGCAGAAACTTTAAAGCACTTTGATGAGATGTTAGCCAACGAATATCAATTAGCAAATGTGGAAATATCAAAAGATAATTCAATGTATTATGTGAACTATCAAAAGGGTGAGGAAAGCAATAAAACCCGTTTTCCCCGCGAATTAATTGAGGTTATGCTGGAGCAGATTAATCTCGCGCCTGAGAAATATGATAACTTCCCAATTGAAGATGAATAAAAAAACCGCTTGTGTTCAAAACACAAGCGGTTTTTTTACCAATCATTCTTCGCAGATTTTGCCCGGTAAAACCGAAAATTGCCTGTTTCTATTCTAGCATTAGTTTTTTTCTCAATCCGCTCATTGCACTCTTTACACATATATGTATGAATCGGCCGATTGCGAAGACGTTTGGCGATTAACGATTCATCCTCAATCGATTCAATTTTATCGCAAATAACGCATTTTACTCTCATAAGAGCACCTCTTAATTTCTTTTTATGGAATGAATAATTATATTATACTATACCATGATTGCTATTTCCTTGCAGAATAAGAAAGTTTAAAATATTCAACTTTGAGAATTGTCCAGCTCCAGCGCCCAGCGACTAGTGTACTTCGCTCTTCTCCATACGATAAGTCAACATCGAATCGCTATAGCTCTTCATGTTTCCTTTATCTCATTCGAAGAGCTCTAGTCCATACGTCGCTAAACAGGGCGCTTCTGCTTTTCTTTGTACAAGCGTTTATAATTGATGAAAAAAAGGGATAGTAGTAATATGAGAATATCTGTTTTGCTGCAGATGAAGGAAATTACATAAGGGGATGTATTAGATGGTAAACCAAGTGGAACCAAGGCTGATTGAGCCTTTGTACAATGCATTGCAAAAAGAGAGATTCGTAACGTTAGCGACAATAGACCATGAAACAGGAGGGCCGAATGTCAGTGCGATTTCCTGGGTGCTTGCGAAAGATGACGGAACGATTTTATTTGCAGTGGATAATCGCTCAAGGATTCTTAAGAATATTAATCATAATAATCTGGTCGTTATCAATCTGATTGCAAATGAATCTACCTATTCCATTCAAGGTGAAGCAAGCATAAAGGAAGAAAGACTGAAGGATGTACCATTAAAGCTTGCATTAGTAGAAGTAGCGATAAAAGAAGTGAGAGATGTAATGTTTTACGGTTCCAAAATCGTCACGGAAGTGCAATATGACAAAACCTATGATAAAAACGCCGCTCAAAAACTTGATAATCAGGTGATGGAGGCAATGAAAAAAGCTTAGTCTGATGCTAAGCCTTTTTTGTTATCTAATTCATTATTTATGATAATTAGATTGGTCTTCCTGTTCTTTTTTAAGTTTTTCTTCTTCGTTTGCTGGAAGCTTTCGACTGGGTTTTTCCGGAGCATTTTTCGGGCTTGGGGTAATGATATCCCCAGGTATTTCAGGCATCAGTCTTCCGGCCACATCTGCAAGCTCCTCCATAATTCCTTGGACCGGCCTGCCGTTTTTTATGTCTGCTTGAATTTCTTTTAAACGCTCTGTTGTATCAACGTCAGCAACGACTACTGCCTTAGCACCGTATGGATCCTTTCTTAAGCTTTCAGCAACAGAATATTTAATCGAGCCAACCTGGGAGCGGTCAATTTTCGAATTGACATCAATCCCTACAATAGCGTATTTTCCTAAGACAACAGCTGTTGCATCATTTACATTCGGAATACTTGTTGCAAGCTCTACTAAGCGCTTAGATATTTCTTGCCCGGTTTTTCGGTCTACATTCTTAATATAACTGTTTTTCACCTTGACTAATGATTCATTTTTATGCTCAGCAACGTTTTTATTTAAATCTGCATTACATCCTGTTATGAGAAAACAGATTGCCACGGCCATTAAGATTTCCTTCACGTTACACCCTCCTTTAGAAGCTAAATAAAAAATTGAGTATTAATGATTACGTTCATTCTGCATGATTCATGATGTCCGGCTTACATTTATTGTGCAGAATTCCTTCTATCTTTATTCCAATAAACATATATTTTACCAAAGTCCTATCTGACAAAAGATTTGCTTTAAAACCCTGAAACGGGCCTACACCAAGTGAAGCAGGAGGCGTGACTTTGAGTAAAATATACGTGTTAGATACAAATGTCTTGTTACAAGACCCGTATTCCATTTTCTCCTTTGAAGACAATGAGGTTGTTATTCCTGCAGTGGTTCTTGAAGAAGTGGACTCAAAGAAAAGATATATGGACGAAATTGGCAGAAATGCCAGGCATGTATCTCGATTAATTGATGGCCTTAGAGCATCTGGAAAGCTCCACGAAAAAATCCCGTTAGAGAATGGGGGAACAATCAGAATTGAATTAAACCACCGCGCCTTTCATGAGCTCCAAGAGATTTTTGTTGAAAAAACTAATGACAACCGGATTCTTGCGGTGGCTAAGAATTTATACTTAGAAGAGCAGACGAAGGAAAATGGCAAGCCGGTCATCCTGGTAAGCAAGGATGCCTTGGTTAGAGTAAAAGCGGATGCCATTGGTTTAACAGCAGAAGACTTTTTAAATGATCGGGTGGTAGAAATTGATCATATTTATACTGGCTTTTATGATGTATTCCTCCCAATTGAATTATTAGGAAGATTTTATGAAAAGGGGGAGTTATATTTATCTGAACTGGCTAATCATCCGTTTTATCCAAACCAATTTTTAATTATGAAGGATGTTAATGGCAGTTCAGCTTCTGCGATTGGCATGGTCGACAAAACCAGCAAAAAGGTTAAAAAGTTAGTGTTGAATCATGAGCATGTGTGGGGGATCCATTCCAGGAATGTCCAGCAAACCATGGCAATTGAATTATTACTTCGGAAGGATGTACCCCTCGTTACTTTAATAGGCAAGGCTGGGACTGGTAAAACATTGCTTGCTCTTGCAGCCGGTTTGATGCAAACTGAAGATTTCAGGGAATATAAAAAGCTGTTAGTGGCACGTCCGATTGTCCCTGTCGGGAAGGATTTAGGGTTTTTGCCCGGGGAGAAGCAAGAAAAGTTAAGACCCTGGATGCAGCCGATTTATGATAACCTGGAATATCTTTTTAATACAAAAAAACCCGGAGAACTGGATGCCATCCTCGCAGGTATGGGATCAATAGAGGTTGAGGCTTTAACATATATCCGAGGGCGGAGCCTCCCGAAGCAATTTATCATCATCGATGAGGCGCAGAACCTTACAAAGCATGAAGTGAAAACGATCTTAACCCGCGTTGGTGAGGAGAGCAAAATTGTTTTAATGGGTGACCCGGAACAAATTGATCACCCCTATCTTGATGCTTATAATAACGGATTAACCTATGTTGTCGAAAAATTTAAGGATCAGCTTATTTCAGGTCATGTAAAACTATTAAAAGGGGAAAGGTCAGGCTTAGCAAGACTTGCGGCAGATTTGTTATAAACTGTAAATGAAAATGGGTGCCAATAAGGCGCCCATTTATTTTACGACAAAACCAACCACATTTTTAATCGGACAGCACCGGTTGGAGCCATCACCAAAATAAACATGGACCGGTCCGTCTGCAGTTAATGGTTTACCGTTATCTGAAAAACCTAGAATAATCTTATATCCTTCCATCAATGAAATTTCTATTTCGTCATTTTTCATGATAATCACTAATATATCAGCATCTTCGACCGGCTCGGAATTTTGTAAAAAAGGTTTAAACGGAATGCCGAAGGTCCCGTTTAACAGTTTTTCTTTTAGAAATTTTTTCTCGGATTTTAATGTCGGAGGAAAGACGGCACCCTCCATAATTTCACGGTCCCAGTGTTTTGAAACAGCTTTTGTATATTCCTCTAACGTAGTTTCTTTTTCCATTTCGGCTGAAAAATAGCTGGTTAAATCAACTTTCCGATCGTCAAAAATCCATGTACCAGGGTCCAGGGTAATCGGATATTTTACTTTTCCGTTGATGTTCATGATATGATCCATAGTTTATTCCCCCTTGTGTCTTCCATTATCAGTATAGATCTTTTATCATAAAATTCATAATGAGAACGCTCTAGGCATTAGCCCGTATTTTTCTTGCAATTTTCATTTGTAAACGGTAAAATTTATAGATAAGTTGAATTATCGCTCTGAAATGGGGGGATCAATGTTGGCGTCTGAAATGATCGTGAATCACCAGGAAAAAGCTTATGCATTATTGCAGGCTGACGCTGAAAAAATATTAAGGCTTATCAAAGTGCAAATGGACAATCTCACGATGCCTCAATGCCCTCTTTATGAAGAGGTATTGGATACACA
>CAYNUT010000102.1:0-12999 GCA_964400595.1 uncultured Neobacillus sp.
TCCCTTGTTCCTTAAAGATTGCACGAATGACATGACCACATTCTTTTGGCATGATAAAAGGTTCACTGGCGAGATCCTTTACATGTATGCGTGATTGATGACTCAATGGATGTTTTTCGGGGACAAAAACGACCATTTTATCCTGCAGCAAGGGAATAAAATCAAATTCATGCTTTTCTTCAGTGACCACACCAATATCAACCACCGACAATTTGATCCAATTCTTGACTTCTTCATAATTCCCTTCATAAAGAACAACTTCTACACCGGGAAATCGTTTATTAAATGAGCTGATCATGCCTGGCAGTAGTTTAGCTGTCATGCCTGAAACACTTCCGATTCTTATCGTCCCGGTTTCAAGCCCCGAGATCCCGGCCGCTTCATTTATGATTTTTGTTTTAATGGTTATTAAATCTTTAACCAGGCCTGTGATGCGTTCTCCGACTTTCGTTAAACTGATGCCATTCCTGTGCCGGTTCAATAATATTATTTTTAGCTCTGACTCCAAAGATGCTACTGCTTGACTGACTGCAGATTGCGAGAGGCCGATTTGCTCTCCGGCTTTGGTAAAACTTTGCGTTTCAACCACCTTTAAGAATACCTCTAATTGAAATAAGTTCATGGAATCACCCCTTTCTGAAGTATTAATTTTTCTTATATATACTATTAAAAGTATTAATTTTACTTATACTGTAACTCATCATATACTACAATCGACAACAAATACAAGAAAGGTGAGGAAGTTTCATGAGTATTTTACACTCAGAAGGGCATGAAATTCTAAAGGAAATCCAAACAGGTCATTTAGTGCTAATTGATTGCTGGGCCCCTTGGTGTTCGCCATGCAGGTTGGTTGGAGCAGTTCTGGAGGAAATTGATTTAGAATTTGATTTAAAAATTGTTAAAGTGAATGCTGATGAAAATGCCGATTTTACAGGTCAATTCCAAGTACTTGGACTGCCAACATTACTGCTCTTTCAAGATGGCAAACTCGTAGAGAGGATCACAGGGTTTCAACCTAAAGACATGCTTGTCAAAACCTTACAAAAACATGGCTTAGGTGAATTAAGAAGCACTTCAAAAAATTAAGCTCAGTTAAACTTGCCTGTTGATTTCCCTCTCAAAAACTTATAAAGCAGGAACTTCCAATTAGTTCCTGCTCTTCTTGTGAACACCAAAAAGTCTGCACCTAATTCTTGATTGTAAGAAATCCCAAAAATAAGTATCATTTAATTACAAACTAGTTCTTTAGACATGGAGATGAACATATGGTCAACCAGATGAAAAAAGGGGCAAGGGCAGACTTAGCCGATTTAACAAACATAACGATTCAAATGGGATGGGATACAACGGCAGAAATGGATATTAACGCTGCTCTTTTTATGATTGATATTAACGGTAAATGTCCATCTGATGACTCGATTGTCTTCTATGGAAATGCTGCTTCTGACAATCAATCTATTAAACACATTGTGAAAACCAGGAATAGGCAGGAATTTGAAATTGAACTGCCGCTCGTTCCTTCTAACATTGAAAAACTTGTAATCTCATTGTCAATTTATGAGGAACCTGGGAATGGTAAAACCCTTGCCCAAATCCAGGGTGCTTATGTAAAAATATTCAATACTAACCCACTTCAAGAGGTCATCCATTATCCCCTTGATGCTTTTTCCATGGAAAACGCTTTAATCATTGGGGAAATTTATCGCAGGAATGGCGATTGGAAATTTGCGGCCAATACTGGCGGCTTTACAGGCGGGTTAGCAAAAATTTGCGGCCTTTTTGGAATTGAAACGACTGAAGAAAAACCATCCAGTATCAGGATTGAAGATTCCCAAAATCCTGAACAGATCGGCCAACCACATATGGATGGCGGGGAAAACAAAAAGAAATATTCGATACATATTGATGAAAATGCTCCTTTATCCGGAGAAGCAGGAGCAGGCATTATTTATGGAAATGTGAGTAATGCCAGCACCATCTATGGCATGGATAAATTTAATACACCAAGAGGACACGGCTTTGCAGCAGAGAGAGCGAATCATCTTTATGATAAGTTGTCAGGAAAAAATGCCGTAATCCTAGGTGATGACAATACTCCGCTAGGTGCAGACAGAGCTGTTAATGGCATCCAGATACAATCCAAGTATTGCAATTCCGGCTCCAAATGCATCAAGGAGTGTTTTAAAGACGGATTATTCAAATACAAGAATCCTGACGGGTCGCCAATGCAAATAGAAGTGCCTTCGGATAAATATGACGCTGCCATTCAGGCGATGGAAAATCGAATAAAGAATGGCCAGGTTCCTGGAGTTACTGACCCAAAGGAAGCCAAGAATATTGTTAGAAAGGGACATTTTACCTATCAGCAGGCAAAAAACATTGCCAAAGCTGGAACAGTGGAATCGATCACCTTTGATGCCGTGAATGGCGCCATTGTGGCAACAAATGCTCTTGGCATAAGTGCAACATTAACATTTGCAGCGTCTATTTGGAATGGCGAGGATTTTGATGTTGCCTTAAAAACGGCAACGTATTCAGGGCTGAAAGTCGGCGGTACCACATTTGTTACGGCAATTTTGTCAAGCCAGCTATCGAAAGCGGGATTAAACAGTCTTTTAGTAGGAAGTTCAGAAGCCATCGTTAATATTATGGGTCCGAAAGCCTCTCAATTGCTGGTTAATGCTTTTAGAAGCGGAACGAACATATATGGTGCTGCAGCAATGAAAAGTGCGGCTAAAATGTTAAGAGGCAATGCCATAACCGGTGCCGTCTCCGTTGTTGTATTGTCTTCGGTTGATGTGGTGAATATCTTTAGAGGAAGAATTTCAGGGGCTCAATTGTTTAAAAATGTGGCAAATACTGCTTCAACTGTAGCAGGCGGTACCGCTGGATGGGTTGGCGGTGCTACCGCAGGTGCTGCGATTGGTTCCGTCATTCCGATAGTAGGTACAGCAGCCGGCGGGTTTATTGGAGGCTTACTTGGCTCAATTGCGGGAGGAAGTGTAGCCGGCAAGGTTTCAAACAAAGTCCTTAGTGAATTTATCGAAGATGATGCCGAAGAAATGGTACGGATTATTGAAAAAGTATTTACCCAAATGGCTGAAGATTATTTACTCAACCAAGGCGAAGCAGAGAATATAATCGATCACCTTAAAGATGACCTGACTGGTGCAGCCCTTAAGGAAATGTATAGTGCATCAAATAGAGAAGAGTTTGCACAACAACTGCTCCTGCAACATATTGAAAATGAAGTGCAGAAACGGAAAAAAGTAAGTATGCCCTCACAAGAGGAAATGGAAAAAGGGTTAAGAAGTGTCCTTGAAGAAATGTACGATCAGATGGCGCTGGCATAAACAATTACAAAACACGAGTTAATCCGAATAAACTGCAGCCTGCCCGCTGTCCATGACAAAAAGATGGTGCCCCAAATTTGGAGCACCATCTTCTTTACATTACAGTGGTAAACCCTCCACAAACTCCTCATTTTTTCCAAACGATAAAGTATTTTCAAACTTAGGGGAAATATTTCATAAAATAATTGAATATATATACCTCATATGTAATAAAAATTTTCACTTGAAAGGGGCATTTTACTTATGGATATCTGCATTTCATGTGGAATGGAATTGTCAATTATGGAGAGAAATAGAAGTATTTGCTGGGAATGCATGGAAACGACAACGGAAGCTTATACTGAGGAAGAATAATAAAAAGGGCCTGACCTCTGGTGCGTTAACGGATTAACGCATTGAGTGTCAGGCACCATGAAGGCTTTGCCATTATTTCTGCCCATAGGTCTCGAATTTTTTAGCGAGCCTGGCCATTTCCTCTTCCGGCAGAATTGCAGGTTCGCCAAGACATTTTGTTTGATAGTAAATTCTTGCGCAGAATTCGATCTCTTCGGCCACTGTAAAGGCAGTCTCAATATTATGCGCTCCGGCAATTAATCCGTGATTAGCAAGGAGAACAGCCCGGCGATCTTCCATTCCCTTGTAGACTGCAACAGCCAATTCTTTCGTGCCAAAGGTTTCATAAGGTGCACATCTAACATTTGGTCCTGCGTGTGCCACTAAATAAGAAACAGCAGGAAGGTCCCACCTTAAGGAGGCAATTGTTTTTGCGTAAGGAGAATGGGTATGAACAAGTGCATCTAGATCCGTCCGATTTTGATAAAAAATTAAATGCATTTCCTTTTCACTTGAAGGCTTGCGTTTTCCATCTATGAAATTTCCATTCAAGTCCAGTACTGCCACGTCTTCCGGCATAGTGTCAAAATAATCGAGCCCGCTCGGACTAATGGCAACCAGGGATTCTTCCCGGTTAAAAATACTGATATTTCCACCCGTCCCTTTTGTCAGCCCGCTTGTAATTAGCTTTTTGCCATATTCGACTACCTTTTCTCTTTCTTCTTTTAACAATATCATGATAAACTCCCCCTGCGGAAATAAGTTTTATCTTGCTATAACAACTTCTGTTCCGTTTGCGAGATAGCTGTCAATACACTCCTGTTGTTCCGGCAGAAGAGGATCAAGCTGATCGGTGATTATTTTATCAATTCTGTCATTCCCGCAGACTTCAAAAAACGCCAGCTTCCCAAGTTTTGTATGATCGACTAGTACAATAACCTGATTGGATTTTCCTATCAAGGCTTGTTTTGCCTCCCCTTCATCGATGGTGGCATCAGTCAATCCCTCGGTGAAATTAAGGGCCTTGCTGGAAATAAACGCTTTATCAATATAGATAGACTGAAGATACTTGTGTAATGAAGCCCCTACTAAGGAAAGAGATCTCCCTCTCAGGAATCCTCCGAGCAAAATGACGGTAATTCCTTCTGCATCAGATAACTCAATCGCGATACTGATATTATTGGTCACGACTGTCAGCTTTTCTTTATTTTTGATCAATTTACTGACTTCGAAGGCAGTAGTACTGGCATCAAACGCAATGACATCTCCATCCTCCACAAGCTTTGCTGCTTCTTTGGCAATCGCCATTTTTTCCGGCTTGTTTGTATTGAGCCGTTTTTCAATCGATGCTTCATATACTCTTTTTGTTTTAAGCTTTACTCCGCCATGCACCCGAATAACTTCACCAGCTTTTTCAAGCTGCTCAAGATCCCGGCGGATCGTCATTTCAGAAACTTGAAACAGTGAACCTAAATAGGAGACATCAGCGTAGTCCGTTTCTTCCAGGATATTAACAATTTTTTTTCTTCTGTTTTTTGGTGAATTAGACATATCAATTTTCGCCCTGTTCTTTCTTTATTAAGTAAAAACTCCCCCGTAAAGGGTTTTTTATTCTTTCACACAGGAAGTTGCCCTTGGGTTACTATCAATAATTTTATCATCTTGCAAACACTTTATTAATATAGTGTTTCTTACAAATGAGAAAATTATTGTAGCTGAACATGCCTAATAGTTACAACAAAAAGTACCCCTTATCCTATTCCTCTAATAGTTTTTTCAAATTTTCCTTATAAGGAGCCCGGACAATCCCTTTTTCCGTAATAATGGCCGTTACGTTTTCATTTGGCGTAACGTCAAATGACGGATTAAAAACCTTGCTATCTGCAGGGGCAGAAAACTGACCGAACCGGTTAATGACTTCAGATTTATCCCGTTCTTCAATCGGGATGTCATTGCCTGTCTCCGTCCTTAGGTCAATGGTTGGTGTTGGAGCAGCTACATAGAAAGGAATATTGTAGTATTTTGCAAGAATTGAAACCCCTAAGGTACCAATCTTGTTTGCAACATCACCGTTGGCAGCAACCCGGTCAGTACCGACAATTACAGCATCGATTTTCCCCTGTGACATCACGACTGCAGCCATATTATCCGTAATGACCGTCACATCAATACCAGCTCTGTGAAGTTCAAGTGCTGTCAGCATAGAGCCCTGCAGGCGCGGGCGTGTTTCATCAGAATAAACCTTTAAATTCCAACCTTTTTCTTTCGCGAGGTACATTGGTGCAGTAGCTGTTCCATATTTAGTTGTCGCAAGGGCCCCGGCATTACAATGGGTTAGTACACCCATACCGTCTTTTAATAGGGTAAGAGCATTCTCGCCAATTTTCCGGTTAATCTCTTCATCCTCACGATGAATAAGAATGGCTTCCTCAAGAAGTCGTTGTTTTAACTGGCTAATAGGCAAATCCATATGCTCTTTCGCAGTATTTTCCATTCTTTCAAGTGCCCAAAACAAATTCACAGCAGTTGGCCGGGAAGTACCTAAATAGGTTGAAACCTTCTTTAATTCCTCCCAGAACAAACCAAATGACTCTTCAGGCGCTTCTTTAATACCTAAATATAGGCCATATGCTGCTGCCACACCAATTGCCGGTGCACCGCGGACCTTCATTACTTGAATTGCATCCCAAACACCTTCTGCCGTCTGAAAAGATTCATATACCACTTGATTTGGCAGAAGCGTCTGATCAATCAAAATCAATTCCTCATTCTTCCACTCAATCGTCGTTAACTGTTCTGACATCACTCAGTCTCCTTTTCTTCCTTTATGAAGAGATCCTATTTATGTTCAACATACGCCATTTTAAAATTTTCCAAGAAATCTTCACCAGTTTTAAATTTTTTCCGTTGCAAGATAAAGGCTTTGGCCGCTTCCAAACACACACGCTCTGCTTTTGTACGGGATTCTTCATGTGAAATGGAGGTAATATCCTTCACTTTCGCAAGACCGACAATCCGCCTTGTCAATTCCAATCCACAAACAGCAGCGGTATCCTCGAATACAGAATCTAGATACCATCGGTCAAGCCCCTCTTCTTTCGCCATGATTTCAGCTGCATTCTTTTCCCAGCCTGCCAAGAATTTTTCCGAGAATAAATTAATTGTATCTTTAATTGTTTCCTCGAGCCAATGAATGTAGGCAGCTTTTTTCTCCCCTTCTTCCAAAGTAAATGCTGCGTTTGTCCAGGAAAAGAAAAGGTTTGCCATTACATTGCCGACATCATATCCCATTGGTCCATAAAAAGCGAACTCGGGATCGATTACTTTAGTTGAATCCTCTCTTACAAAAACAGAACCGGTATGCAGGTCTCCATGCAGCAGAGCCTGAGCATTTGTCATAAAAGCAAATTTTAATTTGGCAGCCTCTTGGCGCAGATGGGCATCCCCATAGATATTATTCTCAACCCATTCTTTATTTGGCGAAAATACCTCATTCCTGTTTTTATAATTATTAAAGGGCTCTGAATAAACGAGGTCTTCGGTAATTTCACAAAGCTCAGGATTGATGTAATTTTTGACAAGTTCTTTTTTTGACTTGTGCTCCAGCACAACATCAGAGGTTAAAAGCAGGGTATTCACCATAAATGTTGTTAAATCATCTGCCAGCTTCGGGAAAATTCGGTGATTTAGTAAAGCTGTCCGAAGAATAGTATGGTCTGATAAATCTTCCATGACGCAGCAGTTCATTTCATCATCAAAAAGAAAAACTTCAGGAACAAGCCCGGGAGCCAGTTTTCCCTCCAGTTCCAAAATATTGGATTCAATCCGGATTCGGTTTGTGGACAGCTTGAAATCATCTGAAATTCTCGCTGTTTCACCTGCCTGTTTCACAATAACAGAGGAGCCTGTTTCTTCATCTACACCCCGGAAGACATAATTTAAATTTCCATCACCTATTTCTTGACAGGAAAGCTGATGGGCACTTTGAAATGCAGCTATTTTCTCGCGGACATATTCTTTTACATCTTCCGTTCCCATTAGAAAATAACATTTAAACTTTGACATCGTTCAATTCCTCCTTTGCCACTAATTTCGCTTATTGTAGTAAGTTGAAGCCAATGCCAGCGCCAATACTGCACCTTTTACAATATTTAGTGAATAGTACGGAACAGACATCATGACAAGTCCGTTTTCTAAAACACCGACTAGAATAGCCCCGACTAATGTTCCTATTGCATTGGGTTTCCCCGACCCAGCAAACGATTGTCCGATAAATGCAGCAGCAACGGCCGGCATTAAAAAGCCTGCGCCAGCGTTAATTTGAGCCGAACCTATCTTGGAAGCGAGTATGATTCCACCTAAGGCAGCGAAAAAGGTTGACAGAAAGTATGCCAGCGCCCGGTAACGATTCACGGGAATTCCTGATAATCTAGCCGCTTCCAGATTTCCGCCTACCACATATAAATATCGGCCATGCTTCGTATGATTTAAAAAGATATGAACCAGTACCACGACAACAGCCATGATAATAATAATGTATGGTGCCTGACCCATTTTCTCAAAGAATGTGGAAAACTGTCCTTCTGTTGGTGTCCCGTCTAAACGCGGCATCCCCTCACTGATTGATCCACCGCCAGTATAGGTCATGGCCACCCCTTCAAAAATAAACATTGTGGCCAGTGTCGCAAATAAATCAGGTATTTTAACCTTCACGATTAAAAAGGCATTCACGGCAGCCACAACAAGGGTTACCCCTAATGCAATGACAATAGATGCGGCTGTCGGCATACTAAACCAGACGAACATCGCCACAACAATGGAGCTGGACATCGTAGCTGCTGAACCGATTGACAGGTCCATGCCGTTCACGGCAAGAGAAACTGTCAGTCCGATTGCAATAATGGTTACAATGGCAATGCTCCTGAAAATCGTTAACACATTGGAGCCTGTTAAAAACTGGGGCATTGCGACAGAAAAGAAAATAACCAGCAAAATGATGGCAATAACCGTACCCCAATTGTTAACAAACTGCAGGGTGTTACCGAGCTTTTTCTGCGGAGATTTTTTTACTTCTACATTTGTTGACATCTTTAACGTCCCCCTGTTGAATAGTAAAGAATTTCTTCTTCATTTGTATTAGAGGTTATAAGCTCTTTGACAATACGTCCATCGTACATAACGTAGACCCGGTCGGTTATCGCTAAAATCTCTGACATTTCGCTCGTTGCATAAATGATGCCTTTACCGCTTCTTGCTAAACCGCCTATTAAATCAAAAATATCCCCTTTTGCCCCTACATCGACCCCTTTGGTGGGTTCATCAAATAGGTATACATTTGCATCAGTCATTAACCATTTTCCAACCGCAACCTTTTGTTGATTTCCACCTGAAAGAAGGGCAACTTTTTGATTTTCGCTTGGAGTTTTTATTCCTAAATTATTAATCATCATTCTGGCTGCTTCTTTCTCTTTCCTAGGTTTTAAAAATCCAAGCCTAGTAGAGAATTTCCCCAAGTTTGCAGCTGAGAGATTACTATATACGGGTTCTTCTATCAGAACCCCTTCCTTTCGCCGTTCTTCGGGTACCAGGGCAAGGCCCTGCTTCACAGCTGAATGGGACGTTTTAATGATTGTTGGTTTTCCTTCAACTTTAATTTCGCCGCTCTCTATTGGCAGTACACCAAATAGTGTTTTACAAAGCTCCGTTTTACCTGCTCCTACTAAACCCGCAATGCCAATAATTTCTCCCTGTTTCACATGAAAGCTGACATTCTTGACCATTCCGCTTTTCTCAAAAAGATTTGTTACTTCAAAAGCCATCTCACCCTTTGGAATTTCCGGCTTTTGATGTTCTTCATTGAAGCTCCTGCCTAACATATACTCCACGACATCTTTCGTAGAAAGCCCCTTTATCTGCTGGCTTATGACCACTTTTCCATCTTTCATCACAGTAATATCTTCACATATTTCAAACAGCTCCGGGAGACGGTGCGAAATAAAGATAACGCCTACATTATGATTGTAAGCAAGGTCGCGAACGATTCGGAAAAGTTCATCTGTTTCCCTTTGACTCAAGGGAGCAGTTGGTTCATCTAAAATAAGAAACTGCTTTTCTTCAACGATCGACCTGGCGATTAACACCATTTGTTTTTGGGCGAGGTCAAGATCTGCTGCCTTTTTCTTTACATCAATCTTTATATTGAGGCGCTGCAGCACTTCTCTCGCTTTCTGGTAAACTTCATTCCATTTGACGAACTGCTTATTCTTCATTTTGTTCACTAAAATATCAAGCATGATGTTTTCCGCCACATCCAAATAGGGGACAAGGGCAGAATCAACTTCCTGGTAGACAATATCAATCCCTAACTCTTTAGCAGCACGGGGTGAATCAATGACTACCTCTTTTCCATTCATATAAATCTTTCCGGTATAATGATTATAGGCACCTGAGAGAACTTTCATTAAGGTAGATTTCCCTGCCCCATTTGCACCAATCAAGGCATGAATTGTGCCAGACTCCATTTCAAAGTCTACATTGGATAATGCTTTGACTCCGGGGAACTCTATCGAAATATCTTTCATTTCAACTTTAATTCTCTGTTTTTCCATCATTTTCACCCCACAGTCTTTTTCTTTATGTATTATTTCATTCTGATAAAGGCTAAGAAGCAGAGAAGAATAGTAATCTATTCTTCTCTAACTCAAGTACTACTTTTTATAGTTTTTGCGGAGTTTATCCATCCATTCTTCATCAAAAGCGTCTGATTTACCCCATCCATCTACAACCTCTTTTAGGTTGGTCATGTTAATGCCTTCCTTTAAATCTCCCTTTTTAATCAGCTTTGCTTCAAGGTCATATGTAGCCGGCGTTTCTTCTCCAGCTAATTTCTTAGCCATTAAACGCATATCTACCAAACCGATTAGGCGTGGGTCAACAGCTGCTGTTGAAAGCCAGTTGCTCTTTTCTTCTCGCATGAAATTGATATCCTGATTGGAGACATCGATGGAGATTAGCTTGATATCTGAACGATTATTGTCCTTCATGGCTTTATAGCCGCCTTTGGCCATTTCATCCCAAGAACCCCAGATGGCATCCACTGATCCTTTTGGATACTTCGCTAAAATGGAGCTAACCTTAGCCGCAACATCCCCCTGAACATCCTGGAAGTTGGTAGGCCCAATTACCTCAAGTGTTTTAATCTTATTGTCTTTTTCAAATTTTTTATAGATTTCCTCACGGCGGTCAAGAGGCGGCACCCCAGGTCCAAACCATAGCTTAATGACCCGTACAGGTTTTCCGCCAGCAGACAAAGCGGCAACTTCATTCAAAGATAATTCTGCGAGTTTATGGTCATCTTGAAAAGTCGTCGTCACTCCATCAAGTGTCTTGCCATTTTTGTCGATAACTGTATCAAAGGTAACAACCTTCATTCCTTTATCTAAAGCCGGCTTAATCATGTCGTATGAATAATCCTTTTTTCCATGTGAAATAATTAATCCGTCGTAATCCTTTTGTATAGCCTGTGCTACTAGTTCCTGAAACTTTGCATCGTTGTTCTCAGCGATAAAGGTATCTACCTTAAAGCCAAAAGACTCTCCTTCGCTTCTTGCTCCATCTAAAAATTGTTTTGTATGATCGTCAGATGGGAGGTTCCGTATAACTGCGATCTTAATTCCTCCCTGAACACCCTTTGGAACACCGTCAATTTTTTTAGTCGCGGCCTGATCAGCTTTTTGTCCGCACCCTGCTAACAGAGTTAACAACGCAATAATTAATAGCGCAATTTTTTTCATGTTCTTGCTCCTTTTTATCAGTTTGGTGTTTGTTTTAAACAGTTTGCTAAAAATATCCATTAATACTCTTGACACTCTCCCCCTATTCACATGGTAAAAACGTTTACCAATTTAATTTCCGATAAATAGAGTGTCACATTGTAAACATTAATACATACTATTGTTTGTATTTACCAGATTAATGTTTAAAATGAACATCTTTAATCAAATTATAACGTCTTAGTTTTACGTGTCAATATTTTTTAAAAATAATAGTATGCGCAAAAAAGCTGGGAGTTGATGAGCTCCCAGCTTTTCCATTTCATATATTAATAATTTGTGTGGATATTTATTTCATCACCGAGTCCGATAAGATACCTCTAACTCCTTTATTTTTGCAATCCAATCCTTGAAGCTGCCATATTCGCTTGCATCAAATCCGAAGTGGGTCTTTATTAAGCGGATTGATTCGCTTTCCTGCTCATGAAAAACTCCGTCTGCATAAATAAGTTGAAAGAGTTCGGCTAAAACAATGTTTTTGGACCGTTCACTTTTAAATACCTGTAGGATCTCCTCAATTGCAAGGCCTTTTAACTGATAATCCTCAAGCCCCATTTCTTTTTGATACTTTTTAAGAGTAGAATTTTCATATATCGATAAGTTCCCATCTATTTTAGCAATCAGAGCAGCCAACTCAAGAAATGCTTCCTGCTCCTCAGGGTGAAGTTCTTCTAAAAACAATACATACAGCTCCTTTTTATCTAATGCTTTATTCATACGTTCAAAGTATGCATTAGTTTCAACTTAATTCATTTGGCATGACCCATATTTTTAGACCTCGTCAGAAACCCTTTGGATTCGTCATGGTCTTTGGATGTTGTCCAGCCGTGATCGGTATGTATAAAGAAACAATGTCGGTTACTGTTAGAGGAGAATAAGGACAAAACTCGCTCAGATTCACCCTGAAGTGTCTTTTAGAAGCTCCATTAAAGACAAAACTCGCTCAGATTCACCCTGAAATGTCTTTAAGAGGCTCCATTAAAGACAAAAATCATTCGGATTCACCCCAAAATGTCTTTTAGAAGCTCCATTAAGGACAAAACTCATTCGGATTTACCTCGAAATGTCTTTTAGAGTCTCCATTAAGGACAAAACTCATTCGGATTCACCTCAAAATGTCTTTAAGTGGCTCCATTAAAGACAAAACTCGCTCGGATTCACCCCAAAATGTCTTTAATTGGCTCCATTAAGGACAAAACTCATTCGGATTCACCTCAAAATGTCTTTTAGAAGCTCCATTAAGGACAAAACTCATTCGGATTTACCTCGAAATGTCTTTTAGAAGCTCCATTAAGGACAAAACCTACTCAGATTCACCTCGAAATGTCTTTTAGAAGCTCCATTAAAGACAAAACTCGCTCAGATTCACCCTGAAATGTCTTTAAGAGGCTCCATTAAAGACAAAAATCATTCGGATTCACCCCAAAATGTCTTTTAGAAGCTCCATTAAGGACAAAACTCATTCGGATTTACCTCGA
>CAYNUT010000103.1:0-677 GCA_964400595.1 uncultured Neobacillus sp.
CCATACATACGTATATCTGAATAAACATCTTACAATACTACCTGGATCCACTGCATATGTCCCTGCTTGTTGTGTCTGAGCAGGAACATAAGATGGCGGTGGTGCGGCCGGCGGACCAGCACCTGGACCAGCACTTGGGCCTTGACCTGGCGGTGCGAAAGGAGGCGGACCAGCACTTGGGCCTTGACCTGGCGGTGCGAAAGGAGGCGGACCGCCAAATTGCCTTTCATTAGGGGTTGCATGGTAATAATTTTCTTGGAATGGAGTGGTATATAAATAAGCTGCTTGATTATTTGGATAGTTATAATGTTTTTGAATATGACCAGGATACATAAAATGCACTCCTTTACTTTTTAATCTCACATCATCATATTCTATAGTCATAAACCTATCAGCTTGTTTTCTCATAAATGTGTATATACCTAAAAAACTGCAAGCATCCTTGTTTTACTAAACCGGCCGTTCGTTCAAAAAAAGCCACCTGTTTAGGTGACCGATTTCATGCTTATATGTATTTACAGATTACCTTCCCTAATGGTTTTCCATTTGGCGAGCTACTAGTGCTGCGTAGACTTTAGCACCTGTTTCAGTTAAATGGACACCATCAGATGAAAAATATTCATTATGCCCTGCACTGGCATCGTACCAATCAACCAGAGTGGTATTCGTGAATTCTG
>CAYNUT010000103.1:687-12992 GCA_964400595.1 uncultured Neobacillus sp.
GTTTACTACCGTTTCCCAAGGACGCGGGACACGGGTATTGATGAAAATAATGCTGTGGTCCTGACCAATTAATTCAATCATCGATATTACTTGTTGTTTATTAAAGGGGCCATTTGTACCTAGTTCAATAATGACAGTTTCCCCTAATGTTCCTTCCTGCTTCATTTTTTTGACTACATCAACTGCTTGGGACATTTGGCGCCCTACTTTCCCGTCAGTATGTAAAGAAGGGAAATAGTCAGTTAAATAATAGTCCACATCAAGTAAAATCGAATCACCAATGGCGGTCACCTGATCATTCGTATGGACCGCCGGTTCTGTTTGCGAAAGTGCCTTTTTATCAACCGGTTTTGTCTGCTCATCTTTCTTATCCTGGAGTTCTTTTTTGGGCAGATTACTAGCATGGTCCTCTTTCATGGCGGCATGCGTTACTTCTGGTTTATGTTGTTTTGCTAAAGTCACGTTGTAAATAGCCAAAGTAGTACAAAGCATGATGAGCAATCCACCTCCAGAGACAATCCACTTCCGGAAATAAGAACGATTAGGAGCTAATTTCATAGAGGTGAACGTCCTCCACATTTTTTTAAAGCCTCCATGGCGGATTGGGTTTTCGATGTATTTCCATGATATAGCTGCCAAGCAAAGAATACATATGAATTGAAATATGACTCTGCCATAAGAAATTCCTGTTGTATTGATTGCCGGACTCGATAGCACAAGGACAGGATAGTGCCACAAATAGATTCCATAGGAACGGACACCCAGCCATCTTAGTGGCCTTGCATTAAAAAATTTACTCATGCAATTTGCTGGATGAACGAGGACGGCTACAAGTATCATAGCAGCCAATGACAATAAAACCATCCCTCCGCGATAGAGGAAAGGATCATATTGGTTCGTCTGTCCAACTATTAAGAGAATCGCTATTAGTGCAATGAACCCAACCAAATTAAGAAAAAGTCGTGCGCGCGATGGTATTTTGGCAGCAAGTTTTTGACTGGGCCAAATGAGAGCAAGCGCAGATCCAATCAATAGAGAAAAAGCTCGAGTGTCCGTCCCGTAATAGACTCTGCTTGGATCCAATCCGGGTTGATATAGGATAGCCATTGTTAAGGCTGAAATACCGGCAATAGTGAGAGTTATTTTTAAGATTAAACCTTTGGAGATCGAGCGTAACCAGAAGGCAAGCACAAGAGGCCACAAAACATAGTATTGTTCCTCTACTGCTAAAGACCAAAAATGAGTCAGCAAGGACGGGGATTGAAAACTATCAAAATAGGATTCGTGATGGAAAATGTACCACCAATTACTAATATATAGCAAAGCAGCTGTCGCATCCCCTAGCAGATTTTTCAAAAGGTGATGATGAAACAAGCCTACCCAGCCAATGATGGTCACTAACATAGCGAGCATGGCTGGGAGTAGACGTCTGGCACGGCGAATCCAGAAATTCTTTAAATCAATTCTTCTATGCTGTTCCCATTCGTACATAATGAGATCGGTAATAAGGTACCCGGACAGAACGAAGAACACGCAAACACCTAAAAAACCTCCAGATGCAAAGGGGAATCCCATATGATAAAAAATAACAGATAGCACTGCTACGGCCCTTAGACCATCTAAACCTGCAATATAACGTCTGTTGTGCACTTTAGGGCTAGTCATGATCTTTCACCCTTAATGCCGAGAATGTGTTTTTGTGTGATATGTGTTTTTTGAAAATAGGTATGTAGTTCATAACTGCTTTTTCCTTCCTTAAAATATGCATATTCTAATGATGAATATTACGATTTGATAGGCATCCTTTCATGCATTATGAAAAATAGACGCACAACATGAAAAAAAAGTTTGAAATATTTTTTAAGATTAACTTGTGGTGAGCCAGCAGTTTTTTAGTTCTTTAAAGAAATTCACATGTTTGACGTCATAATGTTCGAATTCTATGTTCCGTTTATGTGGTTCGTTTTACGAAATGTCGACAATAAAATGGATCAACTGAATGAAAGTACTATAGATATAGCAATCAATTATATCAAAGGAATGGGCAAAGGGTGCGAGACTTAATGGGGGAAGCAATTTTCTTCACAATGCTATTCCAGTCATTATTGAAATAAAAAGTGAGAATATCTCCCAAAAAGTTCCATCTTCCTCAACAGATCCCATATAGCTGATCATCACATATAACAGTGCTATATTTGGAGTGTTAACGAGTGGAGACCTTTTGGGACATCCTCATTTTTTTCTCAGGTTTAACCTATTTTATATATTCATTACTGACGAGAATATCCTTCAGGACATCCTTCTGGATGACGAATTCAAGAACGCCCATGTAACCTGGAACTACTTCATATTTGTCAAAAACAATAACCAATTTGTTATTTTGGTTAATGTAGAAATTTTGATCGGGCTTTATTTTTTCAAATGAGTCTAATGGATTATTCTTTTTTTTTTTTGATTCTTAACCCAATAAGTTATGGAAGAGTCTTTTTCCATTTGGTTCAACATTTGCTTTTTAATTTCATTGCTGATCAAATCCACATAGGCATCACTTTTAAATAGGCTTGGTAATGTGATAAGAAGCTTATTTTTCTTATCAATCGTGTCAAAATGGAACGTTGTTGATGACGATCCGACTGTATTGACAGTGTAACGTCCAATGGATAAGAGTTGGTCAGTATCTGTTTTTACTTCGTACCCATGGGTTATCCCCAAATGTCCGCCGCTACTTTCTTTTAGGTCTTTCATAACAGCCTGGAATTGTTGATAGAGTTCTTTACTCTTTTTTAGATATTGTTGATTTAACGTTGATTGTAATTCTTTATTTTCAAGGTTTTTTATGGCAGGTGCTTTAATATCTGCGTGGTATGTTTCCTCATCCACCTTGAAATCTCTAAATATTAATACTTTCACTACATTTTTTAATGCAGGAACCTCTGCCATAGTCATGGCAAATGTCTGACTTGCATTTAATCCACTAAGGGGGGCATATCAAGAAAGGTTTTATTTTTTTAAAAATTTTTTTAAACGTGTCCAATTGTCTATACAAGAGGACAAGTTCTACATATGAATGAATTATTCCGATATAGAAAGGAGTGAACTTTATGGCTCTTGAAACAAATTGCGAGACTTGTACGCCTCCAGCAGGTTCTACACCGATTCTTACTGTAGACGTTCCCGGTGGATTAGCTATCAACCTTTTGGGCATTCATATTGAAGTATGCCCAATTTGTATTACAGTTTTCACTGATGGCTCTGGTGCCCTTACTGCACAGCAGCAAAGTATTGTAAACAGCCTTCTTCAAGCTGTTCATTCTTTGATCCCAAGCCTTCCTAGCGTTTAATAAGAACGCTTAATAAAAAAGCTATCCTTTCAGTTAGGTCTTTCGAAAGGATAGCTTTTCTCATTCTTAGTGAGTCATATTATTTGTGTTCACATTCATACCCTGCGGCGTGCCTTGTGCAGGTGCGAAGGCATTGAGAAGTTGATGCATATCCTGCTGTGCAAGCTGCGGCACCTGATAGTAATGATGTTTATTTTGATAAATCGAGAGCTCATATGCCATTTCCACGCAGTTTGGAGCAGAATCGGCCAGCACACGGCGGACAACCGGATTTGTGACCTCACATGCAGCCATGGTCTTCGCTGAAGCACCCGTTTTGCAGGAAGCAAGCATGCAGCTTGAAATGAACTCATCGGAAATTTCCATTGGAGATTGCCACGGCTTCTTCGGCTGAGACGGCTTCATCCCATAAACAAAATCGTTATCTTGCTTCATTTTATAGCTCTGCGTCGGTCTGGAAGGATCCTGTCCAGTGGTAAAGCACTCCACAGTCGTGTTGTATTCATCCTGCATAAATTGAAATTGCCGGTTAAGGATATCCATCAATTCCGGGTCTTTTACGTGCTGCTTTAACATCAAGTATTGATTCATAGCCCCAATGGAGCCCGAAAGAACCTCATGGACATCAAATAATTCATGGCCCCCATGATTCATTTGCTGCGGTATTTGCCCAGTGTGCATATTTTGGTGCATTGGCCCTTGTTGATTTTGCATCATCGAAAATCTCCTCCATTTAAAAAATGAACATAACCACAATTATTTTGTAACAAGAAGTGGGAGTTATTCACCCAGGTAAATTTTTAACAATAAAACCGTTTTAAAAAATAAATCCAAGTCAATAATGGCATGTAGCAGATTTATTTAGGGGGTGCAGAAATTGCAGGAAGAACTGAGGATTTTTTATCGAATTTTTACAACTACAAAGGAAGCGATTGAAAGATTTATGGCCATGCTCGACCCGGTTATTCAAAATGCAACAGATGATCATGAGAGATTGTATTATCACCATATTTTTGAAGAGGAAGAGCAGCGGTTGTCACGATTAGCCGAGCTGATCCCACTGATTAAAAAATTTGAGACGGAAAAAGAAGAGAAGGACTTTACTCCGACCAATAACGAATTTAATCGGCTTTTGCAGGAACTTAACCTAGAAAAATTTGGCCTTCATAACTTTGTTGAGCATCTTGATTTGGCCTTGTTCCGGTTCACGGACGAAGAACGAAGCACGATGTTAAATAAGCTGCGGGAGGTTTCCTATAAGGACTATCAGCAGGTCAAAGCGATGTTAAACGAGATCAACAGCCGGTTTGACCAGAATTATGTTGATCCGCACGCTTATCATGACGAGCAGGATGACCATTTGGCACGGTCTGTGATTGTACCCGCTGCAGTCGTACATAGCAAACAGAAAAAAGGTTTTACAGTTGGAAGGTTAATATAGGTTTTGGTGTCCGCGGAATTATTGGTAAAATCGGCGGAATTAATTGGAATTTCTGCGGAATCCATGCTGATGTTCGCGGAATAAACGGCAAAACTCGCGGAATCCAATTTAGTTGGTCAACGTATCGGTTAATTTTTACTGATTTTTTACATTTTCTGTTGAATATCAATCTATATCCGAGGAATAAAGTCCCATTTTTAGCGCGATCAAAGTTGCTTCGCGGAATTATTGTAATAACCCGCGGAATTAATTAAAGATCCCGCGGAATTCCATTCAAAGTTCGCGGAATAAACGGTAAAACCCGCGGAATAAATCCCATTTTCAGCGGAATCCAATTTAGTTGGTCAACGTATCGGTTAATTTTTACTGATTTTTAACATTTTCTGTTGAATATCCATCTATATCCGAGGAATAAAGTCCCTTTTTTAACGCGATCAAAGTAGCTTCGCGGAATTATTGTAAAAACCCGCGGAATTAATTAAAGGTTCCGCGGAATTCCATTCAAAGTTCGCGGAATAAACGGCAAAACTCGCGGAATAAAACCCTTTTTCCGCGGAATCCACCACAAAAATATGAAATGAGAGGAAATAAAAATGAATAAATCTCAGTTGTACCCTGATGCTCCGCTGTCGAGTCAGGAATTTTCAGAATTGGATAATACGGTCATTGATGCTGCCCGCCGGCAATTAGTTGGGCGCCGCTTTATCGAATTATACGGGCCTTTAGGGCGAGGTGTCCAAAGCATTTTTAACGATATTTTTCACGAAAATTTAGAAGCCAGAATGGATTTTCAGGGCTCCTTTGACGTCGATATTGAGTCCAGCAAAAGGGTTAATCTAACTATACCGTTAATATATAAAGATTTTGTTCTTTACTGGCGCGATATTGATCAGGCGAAAGTACTGGATATTCCGATTGACTTTTCACCGGCTGCCAATGCTGCACGTGATGTTGCCAATTTGGAGGACCAGATGATTTTTCACGGGGCGAAGGAATTTGATATTCCTGGATTAATGAACGTTCCGGGACGAATCACTCACTTAATAGGTGAATGGTATGAGTCGGGCAGCGCCTTTCAGGACATCGTCGAGGCAAGAAGCAAGCTGCTCGAGGCTAAGCACAACGGACCGTTTGCACTTGTACTGTCGCCGGAGCTTTATTCCCTGATTCACCGGGTACATAAGGATACAAATGTATTAGAAATCGAACACATCCGTGAATTAGTAACAGACGGTGTGTTCCAATCTCCTGTATTAAAAGGAAGAACAGGAGTCATCCTCAACACGGGGCGGAACAATTTGGACCTGGCCGTTTCCGAAGATTTTGACACCGCCTACATGGGACAGGAAGGGATGAATCATCCATTTCGCGTTTATGAAACAATCGTGCTGCGGATCAAACGGCCTTCGGCAATCTGCACGCTCGAATCAATAAGGGACTAACTAGTGGCTTTACGGGTGTTCACAGTAGGTTCCCTGATTCCAGGAAGAATGGCAGCCGTCAAGCAAACTCAACAAGAGCCGTCACTTCAGAAAAGTCCGGTTCTTGAAAAAATCATCGTCCAACAAGGCGGCAGGCAATTTGAAATTTTACCAGTGAAGGGCAAATTGCTGGATGCGGCCCTCCATCAAGGGGAGCCGCTTCAATTTAAATGCCGAAAGGGTACCTGCGGTCAATGTGCAGTGAAGGTGGTTCAAGGTCCGGGGCTCTCCGAACCAAATGAAAAAGAACTTAACAAATTGAAAAATGAAATCGGAAATGGCTACCGACTGGCCTGCCAAACAGAAATTGTTTAAAAAGATTTAATGAGCGAACTGATTTTTAACAAAAAAACATCTAGTTTTTGCTCTTTTTTATGCAAAAAAACGAGGTCCTAGTGAATGGACCTCGTTTCTAATTTATGCATGAAGGCGGATCAATTTATCTTCGACAGGGAATGGCAGCGTGATATTATGATTTTTTAGCTCTTTTACGCTGATATCTTGAACGAGCTTTAGTGCTTCTTTTTTAAACGTGCTTGTGACAAATCCCTCATTAACTTCACATAGTTTTTGCAAATATTGCAAGGTATCGTGCAGCAAAATTTGCTTAACATAAGTATTATTCAACTGGCAAATTAATTTGTGCTGCAGTCCTTTGATTACTGCAATGTGATCCACATGCGTAATGATATTGGCGCCATCCTCATCAATGAAACCAACAGAAACGTACTGCCCCTTTGAGATATCAACATTTGTAAATACAGGGTTTAGGTAAGTTTCACCTGTAGATAATAGAATCGAATCTGCTTCTGCTGCGCCGCCAATTTTCCGTCGATTTGCAATAACAGTGTGAATATCCTTCAACCCATATAGCATGTTAAACATGTTGATAATCCCCTCCGATGTACAAATTCTTAGCTGTCTATATCGTTATTTTAGAGATAATGAGAATCATTGTCAATGAAGTTCGACCGCTTAATTTTGAATCTTGTTTGAACTTTTTTAGGGCAGATGGAAAAAAGAAACAATTAAATTAATCAAGTTGTTGTCAAAAACAATATACGATATAATGAAAAAATTGTCCGGCAATATTTTAACAGTGGCAAATAAAATAACGCTCGGAGGCGATTGACAAGATGATATCACAAGTAAATATAGAAGCTTTCCGGATGATTAACGATTTAGGAAAGACGTATGATGCACTGAATCCAGCTGCCATCTTTATGGCGGAATATATGCTTTACATTTTGCTATTCAGTTTGCTGGTTTACTGGTTTACAAGGACTGAAAAAAATAGAATGGCAGTCATCCAGGGCTTGCTGGCCGTGGGGATTGCGGAAGTTCTTGGAAAAATAGCAGGGGCCTTTTATTCCCATGACCAGCCGTTTGCTGAGATTGCGCACGTCCACAAACTGGTCCAGCATGAAGTGGATAATGCCTTTCCAAGTGACCATTCGATCATATTCTTTGCGATCTGTTTTTCAATATGGCTGGTGCGCAAGAGAGAAGGCTGGCTGTGGATGGTGGTTGCCGTGTGTGTAGGAATCTCGCGAATTATGGTGGGGGTGCACTATCCAGGTGACGTTCTCACAGGAGCCCTATTAGGGATGGGTTCAGCTGTTTTCGTACATTGGGTAATCCCGAAGCTGTCATTTATTAAAAACGGTTTGGCACGAATTGAAAAATGGGAACAATACATCATGCCGCTTAAAACTAAGTCTGAGGACGAGAATTTTTAATAGGCGATTGTAATAAGAATTTCAAGATCTTTCCGGCTGCTCATAGTGTTCCATACAGTCCGAGAGGAAGGGAAAAAGACTTTTTCTGGGTGTTAATCTGATCATGAATTGAGGAAAAGGGCTACTTATATCATAAAAAACCTCTTTGAATCTGAGTTCAAAGAGGTTTCAACCTTTTTAGGCTGGCACCCCAGCCCTATGCATGGATATGACTGTACCAGCCCCGCCGTCAAGGGCAGCGGAAGCCATGTCCAGCGAGGTAATGATAGTCCTCCGTTCAGGACTCGATTCCACAAACTTGATAGCTGCCTCCACTTTAGGGAGCATGCTGCCCGGGGCAAATTCGCCATATTCAATGTAATTCCTTAAATCCGTTACACTGACATCTTCCAATTTCCTTTGATTTGGCTTGTTGTAATCAAGGTATACATGATCAACTGTTGTTAGAATGATCAAGTCATCGGCCCCGACGAGCTCGGCCAGCTTCTCTGAGGCAAAGTCTTTATCAATCACTGCCTCAATCCCGCACAGCTCGTTCTCTGTTTCAATGACAGGAATGCCGCCGCCGCCGACGGCGATGACAATGTTTCCTTTTTCCACAAGGGAATTAATCACCGCATGCTCCTTAATGGATACAGGCATTGGCGAAGGAACGACCCGTCTCCAGCCTCGTCCGGCATCTTCTTTAAAGCAGGCAAAGGTTTCACCCATGATTTTTTTCGCAACGGTTTCACTATAGAAAGGACCAATTGGCTTGCTCGGATTTAAAAAGGCAGGATCCTGCCGGTCGACGATAACTCGGGTCACCACGGTCACGACATTTTTACATATTCCTTGTTCTTTAAGAACCTTATCCATGGCGTTTTGCAGCCAGTAGCCAATCATTCCCTGGCTCATCGCCCCGCATGTATCGAGCGGCATCGACGGATTTTTTGGTGAATCAGCCGCCGCCTGCTGGAGAAGAATGTTTCCGACCTGAGGCCCATTTCCATGCGAAATGATAATATCGATATCTTTTTCTAAAAATTGCACCAGCTGCCGCGCCGTTTTTTCAAGAGTCTTTTGCTGCGCCTCTGCAGTTGCATCTCCTGACTGAATGGCATTCCCCCCTAAGGCAATCACAACTTTTTTCCTTGTCATCAAAATTTCTCCTTCCCGAACGAAATCCTAGCTCATGATTGCAGCAACGCTCAGAATTACCATTACAAGCACTGAAAGCAACACGGCCAGTTTCCACACATGTTTCAGATAGGTCCCATATGGAATACGGGCGATGGCGAGGGCTCCCATAATGACCGCGCTAGTTGGCGTAAGCAGGTTTATGATTCCTGAAGCACTTTGATAAGCGGTAATCACCAAATCCCTGCCGATTCCGGCAAAATCCGCCAGCGGTGCCATAATTGGCATCGAAAGCGTAGCAAGTCCTGAAGTCGATGGAACAAGGAAGGAGAGCGGCAGATAAAATAAGAATGATAGATTCGTAAATAGGACAGCACCCATATCCTTAAGCATGACTTCTCCCCAGTGAAGGACGGTTGCGGTCATTCCGCCGGCATCCATGACAACCGTAATTCCCCGCGATACCCCAATGATGATGGCAACACCCAACAAATCTTTTGCACCGTTAATAAATGTGCTTGTAAAATTCCCTTCGCCCATTCTATAGATAAACGCAATGATAATGGAGGAGACGAGGAATAGCATGGTCAATTCTCCAAACCACCAGTCACCGAGCGGGATGATGCCTCCGAGCAATTTTCCGACGAATGGAATTTTTCCTAAAGCCTTAGCAAAATCTTCAAAAATAGTAATATTAAATTTATAGGCCCACGGGACAACCCCGAGAATCATAATGACAAAGGTCAATCCGAATACCCAAAGAACGGCTTTCCGGCGGCCGGTGAATTCCAGGTCCTCGGTCTTTTGGGATAAGAAATGTTTCTCATTTTCCACTTTCATTTTGGCAATCAACGATTTTGACGGATCGCTCTTGACTTTTTTCGCATAGCGCATAACGAATATGATGGTCACAAGCAGAGTAACGATGAGAATGATGAAGCGAAGCCCCATGCCGTCCCCGATGGAAATGCCTGCAAATCCAGATGCAATCCCTGTTGCAAAAGGGTTCACCGTGGAACCTAAGCAGCCAATCCCCGCGCCAAGGGCAACAATAGAAACAGCTGTTAACGCATCATATCCCGCCGCTATCAGAACGGGGATGAGAATTGGGTAGAATGCGATCGTTTCTTCGGCCATCCCGTAGGTGGAACCGCCGATGGCAAATAGCGTCATCAAAATCGGGATGAGCCAGTGCTCACGCCCCTTTAATTTTCGAATGACGCGTGTAATCCCGGCATCAATCGCCCCGGTCTTGTTGACAACCCCTATGAAGCCGCCAATTACGAGAACGAATAGGGCGATGTCCTTTGCGTCAAAAAACCCGTTAATCGGCGCATTGACGACTTCCCATATTCCTTGCGGCGTCTGTTCTTTGCTTGGCAGCACCTGATAGGTCCCGGCGATCGGGATTTCCCGCTCCGTTGCTTTATCCATCTTCATGTCATAAGCCCCGCCTTGGACTACCCAGGTTAGTGCTGCAATAACGACAATAATTAAGAATAATAACGTGTAAGCTGAAGGCATCTTGAACTTTAGCATGGTAAGACCCCCTATTTTTATTTAACGGGTAAGTTCGTAGATGGCTTTTGCGTAAATCAGCATAGCGTTAAACATTTCCTCTAATTCAATGTGTTCGTTCGGCTGATGCGCGGTTTTCGACTGCTTTGGAAAAATCGCTCCATACGCTACGAAGTTTTCCATCGCCCGTGCATATGTCGCGCCGCCCGATGAAACCGGCTCAGAAACCAGATCACCCGTTACCTCCTGATAAACGCTCATTAATGTTTTAACTAAAAAATGATCCTTAGGGACATAGATGGATTTTAGGTAATCAAATTCTTTGTATTCGAGACCGTATTTTGCTGCTGCTTGCGTTAACTGCTTCACGATCTCAGCCTTATCGACGGTCACCGGGATGCGGATGTCGATGGATAATTGTTCAATATCTTCATTTAACTCGATTTTTCCGACATTAAATTTCAATTTTCCGGATGCCTCATCCTCAACCTCACCAAAAATTTGTGTCGCAAAGGCGTCCTCTTTAATCAAATCGGTAATAAAATCGATAGTCTTGGAGGTGTAGCCGATTTGTTTTAGCGCAATGAGAAGCCGGTTAATCGCATTAATCCCTTTTTCCGCCACTTGGGCATGAACTGCTTTCCCAAGCACAATAATTTCCTCACTGCAGGTTTCAAATGCGAAACCGAGACTATTCAAACCTGACAGTAGTTTAGGGTCTGCTGGAAAACGCGCATTGTCAGGCACTGCATTAAAAGCATTGCCCGCCTTCATTCGCAAGTCCGTTTCATTTTTACCCTCTAACTGGAGCTGCAGCAGTCCTTTTTCGGCATACACAAGCGGAAAGACCGAGTCAGGTGCAAAGCCCATAGAAGGTATTTCATCGATTTCACAGTATCTCTTCATACACCGCCAAAGTGTTTCTTCATCTGTTCCAAAAATAAACCGAACTCTTTTTTGAAAAATAACCCCAAGATTCATTAATGCTTTGACGGCAAACAAAGCAGCCAGTGTCGGTCCTTTATCGTCCTGTGTTCCGCGCCCGAACATTTTTCCGTCGATGAAGGTCGCTTCGAATGGAGGCGTCCGCCATTCATCCAAATTTCCTGCGGGAACCACATCCAGATGTCCCAGCACCCCAATCATATCTTCGGCCTCGCCAATCTCGGCATAACCGTAATAACCTAATGGGTCATAATACGTCCTGAAGCCGAGCTTTTCGCAAATCTCCAAGGTCTTTTTTAAAGCTGCATCAATTTGCTTCCCGAAAGGGGTATCTTCTTGGTTTTCGTCAATCACACTCGGAATATTTACAATTTTCATTAGGGCTTGATGAAAGCCTGCTTCAATTTTTCGTATTTCTGAAATTAAATCCTCGTTTTTAAGCATATTTTTCTCCAATTCTTTAATTTGAATATTCAAATTGCAGTATTGACTCCTCGAAATGCAACTTAAGATTCCCGGCGGAGCTCCTTTTTAGGGTTCACGGGAATCAGATTGCCTATCTGGTTCCCGTTCGAGCTCGTTTTTGGCGTTCTTGGGAATCAGATGGCACTATTCTATGATTTTTGTGTGTTTAAGGGGGGGCGATTTCCCTTTCTGATTCCCGTTGGAGCTCCTTTTTAGGGTTCACGGGAATCAGATTGCCTATCTGGTTCCCGTTCGA
>CAYNUT010000104.1:0-12730 GCA_964400595.1 uncultured Neobacillus sp.
GGTGACTACTGGGGTTCTTGTCACCCGTTACAGCCAAAAACCCAAGCTAAAGGGTAACTACCAGGGTTCTTGTCACCCGTTACTTTTTAGTGCTGTCTTTCTTGTCTGGAATCTGAATGGATGGTGAGGTACCGCCTCCACCGTTATAAAATTGCGGAACTTCTCCACGAATTAATGAAGCCCCGACTGGAATACTTTGCGTAAGCTTGGTAATTTTTGTGGCAAAAGGGGTAATAATTTGCACAGATACTTCAATATGAATGGAAACATCGACCCAGGAATTATTAATCCCCATTTGTTTTGTATCAATTTTTACATCCGGCTCCACTTCACCGATAGCATGGAATCTGACCGGTATTTTCGGACCCAGGTTCCCGAATAAGGCTATATTGGTCGCCTGCCCCAGCGGCACATAATATACAATCCCGTCATCACGCGGGTTATCCGTCTCAATTTCCACATCCGTAAGCTGCTCTAATATGGCAAGATCGCCTTTTTTGGCAGCCTTTAAATTCTTTTGAATTTGGGCCGTGGTCTCAGCCAGCACGCGGTTAATCAAATCAGTGTTCAGCTGGGCATTCTCCCCCTGCCCGTTGCTGCCTGGAATGATTTCAATGACCTTATTATCTTCCCCAACATTGGTTGTTCTTTTTGTAATCGCTTTATTAATGACGAGTGAAGCAATATTTCTGGTTTCCGATTCAGCATATCTCATCAAGGTCGGCTCGATTCCTTTATTGACAAGCCACACACCAACAGCCGATGAAAATAGAAAAAGGACAAACGATAACAGCAACACATATCGGAATGGCAGAGGTCCCCGCTTTCTAAGGCGTCTGCGAAACTTTGCCAATGAAATCACCCCTTCATCTAAATGTATGCGATGAAAAGAGGAACTAGCCCATTAAAAAAAGCCTGCTTTTTATAAAAAGCAAGCTTTAGACCATTTTCAGCAGGGCATCCCTGCCAATCATACCTTGATGAATCCCTAATTCTTCTGCCTCTAATGTGACCGACTCTAACGGGGCGCTGAGAAGCTGATCGATGGTTCTTACCCCAACAGCCCGGCCGGCAATAATCTTGCGGTCCTTTAATTTCTCATTTAATAACTCAACATCCAAGGCACCGCACATAATATATCCTTTATCGCTTGACACCGCAAGCAAGGTGGTTTTTGGAAGTAAAACGGTAACAGCCAAAAAGGTATGTCCGTTAATTTCTATTGGTGTTAAATCAATCAAAGGGTTCCACGCTCCTTTCCCTACTATCACAGTATGTTATAAGGGAAAAAAGCGTGTCTTTACAGGCAGAACATCTACCTATAGCTTCCATTTTAAAATATCCCGCAGAAATTCAGGCAGAAAATAGTTCTTGTGCTTGTTCGGTAGAACCTCTTTGAAAAAATGGCCGAAAGTGAACATATCCGGCAGGGCTAGTGTATATATTTTTTCCGGGATCAGCTTTTCGTTATTGATAAAAACTTCATTTTGTTTGAAGCTGATCCGGTCATAGACGAATGTCCCTAGAACCGTTCCCCTAAAGCCAAGACCTTTAATCACACGATGGTGCAGGCTGTCATCCTTTGTTTCCATCAAAATTTGCTGTAATTCTTCTCCGGTAAGTTCCACAACACATGGATTGATGGGGTGCGGGCAGATTGTCAGGAGGTCGTATTCCGTGACATCACCTTCCAATGGTCCCAAAAGAAGCCCTGCATTCAGCATCGCGCAATCTGCCTTACACCATTCCCTTAAAGCTTGGCAAAGTAAGAGCGATAACTCCGTTTCCTGAAACGGGTCGCTTTTAAGAGGGGTCTTTAAGGTTGTCACTTTTTGCTGCAGCATCTCCCTTCCTTTTAAAAGGTAGGAATTGATAATTTCCTCTTCATTTGGAACGGCCGGCAGATCTTTTACCTCAAAAAGTGTGGCGTTTTTTTGTTTCTTCTGGTCAATTTGAAGGGTGACATGGCCGACATAGTAACCATACTTTCCAGCTGCCGCGAGAAGCGTATGGCCGACCAGCTTTCCTTTTTCAAAAAAGTGATGAGTGTGGGCGCCTAAAATGACATCTATTTCCGGAAATTCTGCTGCAATATACTCATCATCGCGGATGCCGAGATGGGAAAGTAAGACGATAATATCCGATTCTTTCTTTAATTGCGGGAGCCATTTTTTTAGTTCGGCTATTGGTTCAGCCAGCTTCCAGCCCAGGAGTTCATATAAATGGGTGAAAGGGGCGGTAAAGCCAATCACTCCAATGCGCTTGCCTTTTTTTGTCGGGTAAATCTTGTAAGGCTTCACCCAGCTTGGATAGACACCATTTTCTTGAAAAAGATTCGCTGTAAGGACATCAAAATTGGCTCTATGATAAAGCTGATTCAAATCCTCGTGCGGGAGGTTCACGCCTTCGTTATTCCCCATCGTGACAGCTGTGAAGTGGGCTTCATTTAAAAGCTCAATAATTCCTTTCCCTTTTGTCGCCTCGGTAAATGGGTGCCAGCGGTCGATAAAATCACCGATATCAAATATATATACTTCCTCGCCCTGTGAATGATGGAGCGATCGTCTTTGGTTTAAAAACTGCTGAATGCGCGGCCAATTCTCTAAATGGCTGTGAATGTCATTTGTATGATAAATATGAATAGTTTCCATTATCCTGTAATTCCTTGATACATTAATCGGACGCCGACGACCACGAGAATCGTCCTTAGAATTAGGACAATCGTTTTACTCTTTAGCTTCATATTTAGGTAAACCCCCACCTTGGCGCCAATCCACGCCCCCGGGACCAATGCAAGCGCATAGAGCCAGTTGACATTTCCTAACGTAATATGAGTGATGGAGCTTAGAATCGATGTTGGCAGAATCATAAACATCGATGTCGCTGTAGCCACATGAGGCGGAAAGAAGAAAACCATGATCATCGTCGGCACCATTAGAGAACCGCCGCCGACACCAAATATTCCCGATAAGAAACCGACAACAAACGAAACAAGAACCCCGATGATTGGATTAAAACCATATTCATAGGTTTTGCCGTTATTGTCTGTGAAAGTCCGGACAATGCCCTTATCCTTCCTATATGGGATTGGTTTTAATTTATCCTTCAACAGCAGGACAACCGAGACAAATATGATAAAAAGACCGAAGAAAATATTAAAAGAGTGCAAATCCAGCCTTTCTGTTACCCATGCCCCGATAATGCTTCCCGGTCCGCTGCCGATAAGGAAGATCAGACCGCTTTTGTAATCGACTGTTTTATGTTTCATATAGGCCAATGTCGAGGAAAGGCCTGTGAATATCATTGTAAAAAGAGAGGTCCCAACGGCAACCTGTGGAGAGATATGGCCGAAGGCCGGAAGGGTTGCTAAGTAAAGCAAGGCCGGAACAACGATGATTCCTCCCCCCAAACCTATTAGCGACCCAAGCGAACTCGCAAGAAGCCCGATAATGACTAAAATAATCCATTCCATGATTTCACCTTCTAGTGTCTTTTGTGCTGCTGCGTTTAAAATAAGTCTAATTGCCTGGGGGCGAGCCCCTCATAATCTATCCCTAAAATCTGCATCATTTCTTTGGCATTATCCGCGGCGTCACCGCCGGAGTTGTTGTTAAAAAGGAGATACACATTTTCACATTCTGCTGCTAACTTTATAATTGATTCAGCCCATACCATGAGCTCCTGCTGATTATAGCGATATAAGTAACGGACCTCGCGCCAATTATCGGCGGTACGACTTTGTTTTTGCCAGCCGTGAATGTTGCGGCCGTGAAATCTGATAAGAACCTTGTTTGATTCTGTGATTTCCAGGATTGTTGGGATCGAGCCCTCCCCGGCCTGCGGCTCATCACATATACTATGTATCCATTTTTCTTGTTTCATGAATTCTATTGTTTTAAAGCGATATTCCGGTTTGAACCACGACTGGTGCCTGAACTCCAGAGCACAAGGCAGATTACCCATTTCTTTTTTGCACCATCTGAGGTAATCCACATTTTCCCGGCCGCAATCAAACCACGGTGGAAACTGAAACAGCACCATCGCTAATTTCTTCTTTTCTATGTATGGGCTGAGTGATTCTTTAAATGCTTGAAACATTTGTTGTTTCGTTGCAAAAGGAATTTCACCGCGCAAATGTCCCGTCATCCCTTGATACGCTTTGACGATAAACCGGAAGCTCTCGGGCGTTTCATTGACCCATTTTAAGGCATTCCGCACCGGCTGAATTGCATAAAAAGCAGTATCCACCTCGACAATCGGAAAATGGCCGGCATACTTCTTTAATTTATCGCGCGGTGCTGTCTGCCCAGCGTAAAGGCGGTCATGATCGCCCCAACCTGTTACACCGATATAGATCAATAATATCACCCCCATCATCAATAATAGCATAACCCAATTTATATCCTAGGGAAGATACTTTGAAAAGGTAATTTTAAAAAATGGATGCCATGCGACAATTACTTTCTTGTTATCCAACAGTAAACCCAGCCCAAACACGCAAAAACCCGCCTGCCGTCCCTCGCAAGCGGGTAAATTTTTCAATAATATCAGCCGATACTGCCTTCCATCTCGAACTTAATCAAGCGATTCATCTCAACGGCGTATTCCATTGGCAATTCTTTCGTAAATGGCTCGATGAATCCCATGACAATCATTTCTGTTGCTTCCTGCTCGGAAATACCGCGGCTCATCAAGTAGAAGAGCTGCTCTTCCGAAACCTTGGAAACCTTCGCTTCGTGCTCAAGTGAAATATTGTCATTTAAGATTTCGTTGAATGGAATCGTATCAGAAGTTGATTGGTTATCCATAATCAATGTATCGCACTCGATATTCGCGCGGGCTCCATCCGCCTTACGTCCGAAGTGAACGATACCGCGGTAAGTGACTTTACCACCATGCTTAGAAATTGATTTCGACACAATCGTGGATGACGTATTTGGCGCGAGGTGAAGCATTTTGGCTCCTGCATCCTGATGCTGGCCTTTGCCGGCAATCGCAATGGACAGCGTCATGCCGCGTGCGCCTTCCCCTTTTAAAATAACGGCAGGATACTTCATCGTCAGCTTCGAACCGATATTGCCATCAATCCACTCCATAGTGGCATTCTCTTCACAGACAGCACGCTTGGTTACAAGATTATAAACATTATTTGCCCAGTTCTGAATCGTTGTGTAACGGCAGTAGGCATCTTTTTTAATAATTATTTCAACTACGGCGCTGTGCAAAGAGTTTGTTGTATAAACCGGAGCCGTACATCCTTCAACGTAATGCACGTGTGCACCTTCATCAACGATAATTAATGTACGCTCGAACTGACCCATGTTCTCAGAGTTAATTCGGAAATACGCCTGTAATGGCGTATCTACCTTAACGCCTGGAGGGACATAGATGAATGAGCCGCCGGACCAAACAGCTGAATTTAGCGCTGCAAATTTGTTATCCGTCGGCGGAATGACCTTTGCCCAATGCTCGCGGAAAATGTCTTCATTTTCCCGTAAAGCGGAATCCGTATCTTTAAATACGATTCCAAGTGCTTCAAGGTCTTCCTTCATGTTATGGTAAACAACCTCTGATTCATATTGTGCAGAAACCCCGGCAAGATACTTTTGCTCCGCTTCAGGGATACCAAGCTTATCAAAGGTTGCTTTAATTTCTTCCGGTACCTCGTCCCATGACTTCTCCGATTTTTCCGATGGTTTTACATAGTAAGTGATTTCGTCAAAGTTTAATGAAGACAAATCTCCGCCCCATTGCGGCATTGGCATATTGTAAAAATGCTCAAGTGATTTTAAGCGGAAGTCGAGCATCCACTGAGGCTCACCCTTCATTTTTGAAATCTCTTCAACAATCTCTTTTGTTAAACCGCGCTTGGATCGGAATATGGAAACGTCTTTATCGGCAAAACCATATTTATAATCACCGATTTCAGGCATCTTTTTCGCCATTCTCATGTTCCTCCATTTCATAAACGGCGGGTCCACCTATTAAAACCTGGATCCTCGTCCGTTCTATTGTTGTTCCTCTTCCTTCAAACTTTTTTCCATCGCCTTCCACGCCAATGTGGCGCATTTGATTCTGGCAGGAAATTTGCAGACGCCTTGCAGGGCTTCAATATCACCTAAATCAAGGTCGTCTTCCTCATAATCTTTACCAAGCATCATATCGGAAAAAATATGCGCAATCCTCAAAGCAGCCTCAATTTTTTTTCCTTTAATCGCCTGCGTCATCATCGAGGCAGATGACATCGAAATCGAGCAGCCTTCTCCTTCGTGCTTTGCATCAACTACAATTCCATCTTCCACTTTAAGGGACAATTGAATCCGGTCGCCGCATGTTGGGTTGTTCATATTAATCGTGTGGCTGCCATCCTCCAACACGCCTTTGTTGCGAGGATTTTTATAATGGTCCATAATGACCTGCCGGTAGAGTGAGTCTAAATTATTAGAAGACATCGCTGAAATACTCCTTTGTTTTGACAAGCCCTTCAACGAGTTTATCAATATCCTCTTCAGTATTATATAAATAAAAACTTGCGCGGGCAGTTGCCGATGCCTTCAGCCATCTCATCAATGGCTGTGCGCAGTGATGTCCGGCGCGGACCGCAATTCCTTCCGCATCCAAAACGGTCGCCACATCATGCGGGTGGACATCAGTTAAATTAAACGTAACAAGTCCGGCGCGCTTTGCAGGATCAAGTGGTCCGTAAATCGTCATCCCTTCAACGGTTGACATTTTTTCCAATGCGTAAGCTGCAAGCTTATGCTCGTGCTCGGCAATATTGTCTAAACCGACTTCATTTAAAAAGTCGATCGCCGCTCCAAGCCCGATGGCGCCCGCGATAATCGGTGTGCCGCCTTCGAATTTCCAAGGCAGCTCTTTCCAGGTGGATTCGTACAGATGCACAAAATCAATCATTTCGCCGCCGAACTCAATCGGCTCCATTTTTTCAAGCAGATGCTTTTTGCCGTAAAGGACACCAATGCCTGTTGGACCACACATTTTGTGTCCGGAAAACGCAAAGAAATCACAATCCAAGTCCTGCACGTCAATTTTCATATGGGGAGCACTTTGAGCACCGTCAACCACCATAACTGCTCCATTGTCATGAGCAATTCGAGCAATTTCTTTAATCGGATTAATTACGCCGAGAACGTTGGACACCTGCATCACCGAAACAATCCTTGTTTTCGGAGTAATGGTTGCCCGGACATCATCAAGAGAAAGTGTGCCATCCTCCTGCAGCGGAATGTACTTCAGCTGGGCGCCGGTCCGTTTCGCTGCCTGCTGCCAGGGAATGATATTACTATGGTGCTCCATATAGGTAATAACAATTTCGTCGCCTTCCTTCAGGTTCGCCGCGCCATAGCTTGCAGCCACCGTATTGAGGGAAGTCGTCGTTCCTCTTGTAAAAATAACTTCCTGCGTCGATTTAGCGTTAATAAACTGGCGGACCTTTTCACGAGCCCCTTCATATGCATCAGTTGCTCTTGTTCCTAGTGTATGGACACCGCGGTGGACATTTGAATTGTATCCGCGGTAGTATTGTTCAAGCGCTTCGATTACTTGAACCGGCTTTTGGGAAGTGGCCGAACTGTCTAAATACACAAGCGGCTTGCCATTAACCTCTTGATCTAATATCGGAAATAGTTTGCGAATATCCTGGATATTCATTATCGTACTTTCCTTTCAATAACTTCCGTTAATTGTTTCTTTACCCGTTCAATCGGAAGCTGATGGACTACAGGTGCAAGGAAGCCGTGAATAACTAAACGCTCTGCTTCAGTCTTTGGAATACCGCGGCTCATTAGGTAATATAACTGAACAGGATCAACCCGGCCGACAGATGCAGCGTGGCCTGCCATAACATCATCTTCATCAATCAAAAGAATCGGATTGGCATCGCCCCGTGCTTTTTCGCTGAGCATCAGCACACGTGATGTTTGCTCTGCATTCGATTTCGATGCGCCATGTTCAATTTTGCCGATTCCGTTAAATATGGAAGTGGCACTTTCCTTGACAACACCATGATTTAAAATATTCCCTTCGGTATGTTTGCCAAAGTGGACAACCTTTGTCGTAAAGTTTTGCGTCTGATCGCCCCGGCCGACAACAACCGTTTTCGTATCGCCGGATGAGCCGTCACCAAGAAGATTGGTAGTGTTTTCTGAAATCGTATCGCCTTCGTTCATCAAACCAAGAGCCCATTCAATCCGTGCATCTCTGCCGGCAACACCGCGGCGATTCACATAGGTGGTGATCCCTTTTGCCAGGTTATCTACAGCGCCAAATTGCACGCGTGCGTTCGTGTTCGCAATGACTTCCGTCAAAATATTGCTTAGAGTTTTCGAAGTTTCCATTGTGGAAATGTAGTTTTCAACATAAACGACCGAGCTATTATCATCCGCGACGACAATTACATGATTAAATAGATTTGCCTCTGCATCATCGTGCACATAAACAGCTTGAATAGGCTCAGTGATTTCAACATTTTTCGGTACATACAAGAAAGCTCCGCCGTTAACAAGTGCCGCATGCAGTGCTGTCAGACGGTGCTCATCAGCATTGATGGCCTGCGTCATATAATACTTTTTCAATAAATCGCCATGATCTCTGGCGGCTGTGAAAATATCGGTGAAAATAACACCCTTAGCTTTAAGGTCTTCAGATAATGATAAATAAGCAGGAGTCTGGTTGCGCTGGATATATAAATTTTGACTGTGCGCATCAATATCCACTAATGCTTTTACTTCTTCCGGTAATTCACTCAGGGAAGTGAAAGCAGCGCTTTTCACGGTATGCTGATTGAATTGCATAAAATTCCATTTATCAATTTTCGTTTTATCCGGTCTTGGCATCGGAAGCTCTTCGAATTGATCGAGTGCACTCTGGCGGAGGTCCGCAAACCAGGCAGGCTCGTTCGTTTCTTTTGAAAAAGAGCTGACAAAACCCTTATCAAACGGTAATTTTGTTTCAGTTGTCATTGTAATCCTCCTAACTGTTCTTACGCTTCTTGCCCAACAGTTTCGTCTTCAATTCCAAGCTCTTGCTTGATCCAGTCATATCCTTCAGCTTCAAGGCGTTGTGCCAACTCAGGTCCGCCAGACTTAACGATACGGCCCTGCATCATAACATGAACATAGTCAGGAGTGATATAATTAAGAAGTCTTTGATAATGTGTAATAATTAAGCAGCCGAATTCTTCGCCGCGCATTTCATTAACACCTTTAGAAACAACCTTCAAGGCATCAATATCAAGGCCGGAGTCAATTTCATCCAAAATAGCGATTTTTGGCTGAAGCATCATCAATTGTAAAATTTCGTTACGCTTTTTCTCCCCGCCGGAAAATCCTTCATTAACATAGCGCTGTGCCATGTCTAAATCCATTTCCAAGAATTCCATTTGCTTATCCATCTGACGGATGAATTTCATTAAGGAAATTTCGTTTCCTTCGCCGCGGCGGCTGTTGATCCCAGAACGTAAAAAGTCAGCATTGGTAACGCCGTTAATTTCACTTGGATATTGCATCGCTAAAAAAAGTCCGGCACGTGCGCGCTCATCTACTTCCATTTCTAAAACATTTTCTCCATCTAACATGATATTACCGTTAGTAACCTCATACTTAGGATGGCCCATGATGGCAGACGACAAGGTAGATTTTCCGGTTCCGTTAGGTCCCATGATGGCGTGAATTTCTCCGCCTTTAATTTCAAGGTTGACCCCTTTTAAAATTTCTTTCCCCTCAATTGCTACATGCAGATCCTTGATTGTTAAAGTTGATCCAGCCATATTTATACCTCCGAAAAGAATGTTTTGTATCGTAAAAAGAATAGAATTTAATGCTCTATTCTCATTTTATTCTCATTACAATCTTATAACAAATGAAAAGTATTAGCAACTCTAAAACAGTGATAACACAAATTGATTTTCACTGGGAGAAGGCTAACTGAGAATGAAATGGAAATTTTAAAAGAAAATTCAGATATCAGATATGTAAAATAAGCCCATATAAAATCATACTTCATTTTTAAAAAATTACCAAGGGGCAGAATAACAAATCTATTTTTTACCTATTGTTTTGGATTCATGTAAAAAAGCCAGTGAGGCTACACTGACTTTTTTCTACCTATTTATATATTACTCTGAAACTGGTACAACTGCGCCTTTGTATTTTTCAAGAATGAAATCTTGTATTTCTTTTGAGTGTAGAACTTCTACAAGTGTTTTAATTGCTGGTTTGTTTTCCTCGCCTTTACGGACTGCAATGACATTTACGTATGGTGATTCTTTATCTTCAATCGCGATAGAATCTTTGATAGGATTTAAACCGGCATCAATGGCATAGTTAGAATTGATAAGAACGGCATCGCCTTCGCCATTTTTATAGATTTTTGGCAGTAATGCTGCTTCATAGTTCGTATCGAATTTTAATTTCTTCGGATTTTCGACAACATCTTTTAACTCGGCTTTTGTTTTATCAATGCCTTCTTTAAGTTTGATTAAACCTTCTTTTTCAAGCAATGAAAGCAGACGGCCATGGTCGGCTACAGAGTTGCTCATGATCAGGTGAGCACCTGTTGGAAGATCGCTTATCTTTTTGTATTTCTTAGAGTAAACACCGATTGGTTCAATGTGGATGCCGCCGGCGTTAACAAAACCATAACCAAATTCTTTGTTTTGTGCGTTTAGATATGGAATGTGCTGGAAATAGTTTGCATCAAGTTCTTTTGAAGCCAATCCTTTGTTTGGTAACACATAGTCCTGGAATGTCTTGATTTCTAAATCGATGCCTTTTTCTTTTAAAATTGGTTTTGCTTTTTCTAAGATTTCAGCGTGCGGTACGTTGGATGCACCTACGACTAATTTTGTTGTGCCGCCTTTGTCTGAAGTGTCTTTCGATTTGTCGTCTGATTTGCCGCAGGCAGCTAATGCAAGTGCAAGTGTTAATGCTAAAAGTACAGTTAACCATTTTTTCATTTTGGACCTCTCCTTTTTATCTTTTATCTAATTTGGCAGTGATGAAATCACCAATAAATTGAATGATAAAAACTATGATTAAGACGATGACGGTTGCAACTAATGTGACATCATTTTGGTTGCGCTGGAAGCCTTGAAGATAGGCGAGATTCCCCAACCCCCCGGCTCCAATAACACCAGCCATTGCCGTGTAGCCGACAAGGGCAATCGCCGTTACCGTAATCCCCGAAATTAATGCGGGCATCGATTCCGGCAGCAGCACCTTCCAAATGATCGTGCCTGCTGTGGCACCCATTGATTTAGCTGCTTCAATTACGCCTTTATCAATTTCTCTAAGACCGATTTCCACGAGCCTTGCGTAGAACGGGGCTGCCCCGATAATAAGTGCAGGCAGTGCCGCGGTTTCACCAATCATCGTCCCGAACAAAAGGTTCGTAAACGGAATTAACAAGACAATCAAGATAATAAATGGAATGGAACGGAAAATATTTACGACCGCACTGATGACTGTGTTGATGGGCTTATTCTGCCACATGTTTCCCGGTGATGTCAGGAATAACAGCAAACCAAGCAAGATCCCTAGAATGAAAGTGGCGAGAACAGAAATCCCGGTCATATATAGTGTTTGTTTCGTCGCTTCCCACATTTCCGGCCAAACGATATTTTCTAAAAATTTGCCGCCGCTATTCATTTGTAACCACCTCCACTCCTACCTGCTGCGAACGAATATAGTCGACAGCATTGCTGACTTCTGTTACGTCCCCATCGATATGAATGAAAAGCGTTCCATATGAACCGCTCTGCATCTGAGAAATTTTCCCTTGCAGGATATTAACAGTCACATTATAATGGCGGATTAAATTCGTGATGAGCGGCTGCTCAACAGAATCTCCTACAAAGGTTAACTGAACAATTTGCCCTGAATGATAACTGTCCAGCAAATGCTCCGCCGTTTCCTTTGTTTCATCCGGTTCGGTAACCTGACGGACAAAGCGTTTCGTGATCGGCTGCTGTGGATTTTTAAACACATCCAGAACTGGACCCATTTCCACGATCTTGCCGCTTTCCATCACGGCAACCCGATGGCAGATTTTTCGAATGACATGCATTTCATGGGTAATTAGGACAATCGTCAAGCCGAGTCGTTTATTGATATCCACGAGCAAATCCAAAATTGAATCAGTCGTTTGGGGATCGAGGGCCGAGGTTGCTTCATCACAAAGGAGAACCTTTGGATTATTGGCAAGTGCTCTTGCAATCCCGACGCGCTGTTTCTGTCCGCCGCTCAATTGTGATGGATAAGCCTTTTCCCTGCCTTCAAGCCCGACAAGCTTGATTAATTCCTGTACCCTTTTTTGCCGCTGCGGACCGCTGACTCCGGCAATCTCGAGCGGGAAAGCAATATTTTCGCTGACCGTCCTCGACCACAGCAAGTTAAAGTGCTGAAAAATCATGCTGATCTCCTGGCGTGCATTGCGGAGCTCTTTGCCTTTAATTTTCGAAATAAGACGACCGGCAACTGTAACTGATCCATCAGTCGGGAGCTCCAGCCCGTTCAGCATGCGGATTAACGTACTTTTCCCCGCCCCGCTGTATCCGATAACACCGAAAATTTCACCTTTGTTTATTTCCAGATTCACATCATCGACTGCCCTCAGTTCCCCCTGTTTTGAGGGAAAAATCTTGTGGACATTTTTAATCGAAATCGTCGAACCTGCTCCTAGTTTTCCTAAACCTTTTTGCTGCTCATTAATC
>CAYNUT010000105.1:0-12606 GCA_964400595.1 uncultured Neobacillus sp.
CTTCCAGCCCTTTTGTTTATGCTGTTCTTTTTTCTTGGGGGAGCGATACAAGCATTGGTTCTAAGCTTGGGAGGCGCTAATGGCATGAACTTACAATCTCATACGAGTCGATTTTGGGCATACCGAGAACTATGGGATCCATCTTTTCTTCATTCATTGGGAGTGACAGTCGGAATCGCTGCGGCTATTGCAGTCTTATCGGGAATAGCCGGCCTTGCGGCAACTTTGTTTTTGGCAGGAATTTCCCATAAGTGGAAGTGGGTTATTCATTTTTGTCAACTTCCGATGGGAGTTCCGCACTTATTGGCGGCTTACCTTTTCATGCAGGTTTTTATGCAAAGCGGCTGGTATGCCCGGGCTGCCCGCTATTTTGGCTGGATTGATTCATTCGAAGAATTTCCCGTGCTTGTCCACGATGATTGGGGAGCAGGAGTGATCCTTGCTTATTTGTGGAAGGAAATTCCTTTTATCATAATGTTGATCTACCCTTTTATTTTGAAACTTCTTTCAGATTGGAAGGAGCAGGCAGGAGTATTGGGAGCAAGTCTTTCGCAAACAGTCAGGTGGATTATCATTCCTATTTTGCTGCCATTGTGGGCAGGCGGAATGTGGGTGGTATTTGCCTTTGCGCTTGGAGCCTATGAGATTCCTGCTCTTATTGCCCGGACCTCCCTTGGATCGATTCCTGTGTTGGCTTGGCAGGAGTACACTCAATTTGGGCTAGAACGCCAGCCAGTTGCGATTGCCATGAATATGGCTCTAGCTCTCGTCTCGCTTCTTGTGGGATGTGTGTTAATTTATTTGCAGCTAAAATGGTACAAACAAGGAAGAAGAGTATGGTAAAAAAATTTTCCATGACTCTGATTCTCCTCTTTCTTTTTCTTCCTTTTATTCCTTTGGTGATTTGGAGTTTTACAAAGCATTGGCCATGGCCGCTGCTGCTCCCGGAAAAATGGAGCATGGATTCATGGAATTATATTTTTTCAGGATCCGGGATGGCAAAAGAAGGCTTGATTAATAGTTTGCTTGTCGCAGGGTTAACATTGATGGGAAACCTGCTATTAGGGATTCCGGCGGCGAAAATATTAGCTCACCGTGAATTTGCCGGAAAAAAGGCCGTATTCATCCTGCTTCTATCTCCATTGTTTGTGCCCTTTACCGTTTCTATCATTGGTATGCATCATCTCGCCTTGCAAGTAGATTTTTTAAATGATTATTTCGCTGTGGCCTTTGCCCATCTTATCGTCACGTTACCGTATTTTATGGCAACTGTTTGGTTTCAGTATCGTTTGATTGGGATGAACCTCCAGGAGGCAGCTTTCAGTCTCGGAGCCGGTAAATGGAATGTTTTCTGGCTGATTGAAATGCCGCTTATATTACCGTCATTATTATTGGGCAGTTTACTTGTAATAATCATTTCGCTCTCTCAGTACCTGCCGACATGGATTATGAGTGGCGGCACATTGCTTACCCTACCGCTTGTTATTTTTCCGTTTGCCAGCAGCGGGGATTCATCCATTGTATCGGCATACAGTCTGGTGTTTTTTGCGCCTATTTTTGTCCTGCTGATGATTTATGGCATTCTTGTACGACTAAATAAAAGAGTGAAGCTGGAGGGAAGTGGACATGCTTCTGAAGAAGATTTGCATGCAGCATCATCAAAAGAACGTCATTAATTCCCTTGACTTAACCATCCAGCCGGGTGAGATTTTTGTCTTAATGGGTCCATCAGGCAGTGGGAAAACAACATTGTTGAAAGGGATTGCCGGATTATTGCCGCTTGCTTCCGGGAAAATAACATATGATAGGGGAGAAGGTACAACTGGGCTTGTTTTTCAAGAACCAAGATTATTCCCCCATATGACCGTCCTGGAAAATATCGCTTTTGGCCTGCGGGTGAAGGGGATTCCAACTAAGGAAAGAAACCGGCAGGTAAGCCGATTTTTAAAAATTCTTCAGCTAGAAGGCTTAGAGCACCGCTATCCCCATCAGTTATCAGGTGGGCAGCAGCAGCGGGTTTCGCTTGGTCGCTCTCTCATTCTAAAACCCGATTTACTCCTGCTGGATGAGCCGTTTTCTTCGTTAGATACATCGCTGAGAGTGGATTTGATTGAGTGGTTATTGGCCGTGCAAAAAGAAATTGGCTTTTCCATCCTATGGGTCACCCATTATGTGGAGGAAGCTGTTTCTGCAGCGGATCGAATTGGTATCTTAATCGATGGAACATTACATCAGACGGCTAACCCTGAGGAGCTTTTTCAACATCCGTCATCGGAAAGAATTGCTTCCTTCTTATCCTTACCAAACCGCTTTTCCAGGGAACAATGGCAAAATTGGTTTCAGGCTGATTTGAATGTGTTTGAAACGGATGATCGCGGCTGGATTTCACCCAATCAATTGCTGCTTATTGATAAAGCCGAAGCACAGGATGAACAAGCAGGAATGATCTCAGGTATTGTAATGAAGACCAGGCCTGGGAAATATGGCCATACCATAACTCTTCGCTCGCATGACGCTTTAGTCGAAGTAAATACAATCGGCTGGGGAAGTGTTCCTGATTTGAATGCAGAAATCAGCGTTAAGGTGCTGTTAGACCACATACATTGGTATTCCGAATAAATGAATCGAGAGGGGGCAAATGGGATGCTTGATACCCATGGACGCAGAGTCGTACAACCGGCTATATCTAAAACTTCACAGTACTTATTGAGAATAGGACTAACGGCAAATCATGTGACGTTTCTGGCCTTTATTATTGGTCTGATGGCCAGTGTTCTGATTTATTTTGATCACCCTATAGCAGGCACAGTGGTACTTTGGCTGTCTGGTTTTCTTGATGCGGTGGATGGAAGCATGGCGAGGCAAAGCAAGAATTCCACTTCATGGGGGACTGTCCTGGATATTACTTTTGACCGAATTGTCGAAGCTGGGATCATCGCGGCATTGGCTTTACGCCACCCAAACCCCGACAGCTTGCTGCCGCTACTGTTTTTGGCGTTAGCAATTATTTTCACCATGACCATTTTTTTAACAGTTGGAGCCTTATCGGAAAAGGAGAGCTATAAATCCTTTTACTATCAGCCAGGTCTGGCAGAAAGAACGGAAGGGTTCATTTTATTTTCATTGATGATTTTATTTCAACCATATTTAACATTTTGGACATATTTCTTTCTTGTTGTTGAAATACTGACTGGGGTTCAAAGATTATTGGAAGCACGGAGGATTCTAAGGAACGAATAGACATTTTTTATTTAAAAAAGCGATTGGTTTCTATCTGTTCAATCGATAGATTAGATTTACTTTTAAAATATCATTTTCTTATAATAATAATAGTTGCAATAAATGAAACGCAAATAATTTGAAAATTGTTTAGCGCATCTAGAGCAGCCACAATTTTTGAAAGTATTTATAGGGGGAAATATCGTAATGAGGCTTCGAAGAAACGCACTAATCATCCTTATGTTATGCAGTTTTTTAGCGTTGACAGCATGTTCCGGAACTAATAAGACAACCGGAGGGGAAAAGACAGATAAGAAGAGCAAAACTACAACAGTCCGGACAATCAAAACAGAAGATTTAAAAGAGAATCTTGGAAAAGAAGACTGGGTAGTCGTGGATACAAGATCAAACGATGCTTTTAATGGCTGGCCATTAGATGGCGTCGAAAGAGGCGGTCATATTAAAGGAGCTGTGGATTTTGCCGCAAATTGGCTAAATGCAGAAGTGGATAAAAAAGATGAAAAATTAAAAAAACTATTAAAAAGTAAAGGTATTACAGCCGATAAAAATGTGGTTCTTTACGATGCAAACGGAAAAGACGCACAATCTGTATCTGCCTATTTAAAAAATGCAGGGTACAAAAATATCTATCAATATGATGTCAAAGAATGGGCAGCAAATAAAGACCTGCCGGTGGAAAGCTATCCAAAATACGAAATGCTAGTTCCAGTTTCATGGGTTAACGACTTCATTAAAGATAAAAACAATGGTAAACCGTATAAAATCTTTGAAGTCAGCTGGGGTGACGAAGCAAAGGAATATAAAGCAGGTCATATTCCGGGTGCCGTCCATATTAATACAGATGACATAGAAGAAGGGCCTGTGTGGAATCGCCTAAAGGACAAAGAGCTTGAAAAGTTTGCCTTAAAGAACGGGATTACAAAGGATACAACGGTTGTCCTATACGGCGGTGACTCCATGCCGGCATTTCGTGCAGCCGTTATCTTAAAATATATGGGAGTGGAAGATGTCAGAGTGGTTAACGGTGGATATGCCGCTTGGAAGAATGCAGGCTATCAGGCTGAAAAGAAAATAAGGGAAAAGAAATCTGTTGCTTCATTTGGAACCACTGTTCCAGCAAATCCAAATTATATTATCGATTTACCGGAAGCAAAAGAAATTTTAGCTGATAAAAACGGAAGCATTCTGGTTGATATTAGAAGCTGGGATGAATTTACGGGTAAAATATCCGGTTATGATTATATTAAAGCCACTGGACGTCCGGCAGGATCTGTTTGGGGGCATGCGGGATCAGATTCCAGTAATCTTGAAGATTTTAGAAATATTGATAATACAATGCGCAATGGTTCTGAAATTTTAGCTATGTGGGAAAAAGACGGAATCACTCCTGATAAAAAGCTTTCTTTCTATTGCGGAACCGGTTGGAGAGCAGCAGAAGTATTATTTTATGCCGACATTTTAGGTTTGCAAAATATTTCTCTGTATGATGGAGGCTGGAATGAATGGAGTATGGACGCTTCCAATCCTGTTGAAAAAGGCGTACCGAAAAAGTAATAATAGAGTGAAACTGAAAAAGACAATCCAGAAAACGGTATTGTCTTTTTCTGTTGACATAGGAGAATTCAAACTTATGAAATGGATAACAAGTTTTTTTATTTTTTCTCTAACTGCTATACTCCAGTTTTCGGGAGTCATTTTAGCGCTCGTTCTGGAGGTTTTATCTGGGAAAAAAATGGGCGTGGCCAGATATTTGGTTTTTAAAAAGCAGGACTTTGAAACGACCTATTTTACTCCTGCATTTATGAATATTTATTTTGCCATTTTTGCCGCAGGGGCTGTCGTGTCCATCGGCCTTTTAATCTTTCAGCGGAAAAAGAGAATAGGAATCCTGCCACTTTTATTTGCTGTTATGGCTAGTGTAATAGGAATTATTTTTATTCAACTTAATCCGCCGCTGCAAGCCTATCACTTTTTTTTAATTGGCATCTTTATCGTGGTTGTTTTTCAATATTTTCGCATTTTGTTTGCATCCCTTTTTCGAAAAAAAGTAAAATGATATGTTTTTAAAATCCAAAGAAAATACGAAAACCGCTGCACTGTTTTAATAACAGGCAGCGGTTTTTTTCTTCAAAACCACTTATTTGGATATTAATTCTTTCTTTTTAGAGCTTGAGATAAAGCTATCGAATTCTTGACCATTTAAGGGTCTGCTAAATAAGTAGCCTTGGGCAAAATAACATCCGAATGATTTAAGGGTTGCAACTTGTTCCTTTGTTTCTACACCTTCCGCTATGACGTTTGCTTTTAAATTATCCGCCAGGTTAATAATGGTTGATACAATCTGCTTATCCTGCGGATTAATTTCGATATGGTCGATAAATGATTTATCAATTTTTAGCGTGCTGAGTGGGAACTTATTCAGATAATTCAGGGATGAATAGCCCGTCCCAAAGTCGTCGATGGAAATTTGAATTCCCAATTCTCTTAATTCCTTTAATCTTGATACGACCATTTCAGCATCAAGAACAGCCACACTTTCAGTAATTTCAAAGTGAATAAATTGGGTAACTAAGCCAACTTCGTGAAAAATTGATTTTACCTTGTTAACAAAATCAGTCTGTTTAAATTGGGTGACCGAAATATTAATCGATATCTCAAGGGGATACCCTTCTTTATGCCACCGTTTTGCTTCTAGACAAGCTGTTTTAATGACCCAGTATCCTATTTCTATAATTAATCCGGTCTCTTCAGCCACAGGAATAAACTCTACCGGAGGAACCGGACCTAACGTTGGATGCTTCCAGCGAAGGAGGGCTTCGGCCCCGAAAATTTCATCCGTTTGCGTATTAATTATAGGCTGATAGACAAGATGGAGGGATTGGTCCTCAATAGCTGTTCGCAGTCCATATTCAATCGTAATTTGTTTTGACATACGGTATTTCATTTCATTTGTGAAAAAACGGAAATTATTTTTTCCGTTTTCTTTTGCCTCATACATTGCCACATCCGCTTGTTTTAGTAATGTATCTGAGTTATCACCATTACATGGGAACATAGAAATCCCTATACTTGTGGAAATCTTGACTTCTTCATCACCTAACATTAGTGTTCTGTTAACGGCATTATTTGTTCTTTTGGCAATTAGTTCTGCTTCCTTTTCCCCTGAATCAGGGAGGATGATGGTGAACTCATCCCCCCCCAAACGAAATACTTTACCTATTCCATTAATACAAAGGGCTAATCGTTCAGCCATTTTGATTAGTAAGAAGTCACCCATGCTGTGACCCATTACATCATTGATTTGCTTAAAACGGTCTAAGTCAAGTAAGAGGACTGCAAATGTTTGATGATTTATTTTTGACTTGGCAATGGAATCCTTTAAATAGGATTCAAAATACCGCCTGTTTGGCAGCCCGGTAAGTTGATCATGATAGGCGAGATGTTCCAGTTCTTTCGTCCGTTCTTTCACTTTTTCATCGAGTTCATCTGTTAAAGTTTTATACTTGCGAAGCAAATCCTCATTCTCTAGCAGAGTAAGAATTTGTCTTATAAAAAGCAATCCTACGGAAATGCATAAACCGACAAAGATTGCATCCATTTGCACCTGTGTGAGCATCTGGCAGAATAAGATAATGACGGCAGCATAGGGCAAGATAAAATAAGTGTAGTCGATCATTGATTTTTTGGCGGGAGCAATATGGATATGCTCAATTCTTTTTATCTTCAGCAGCATTTTGTAATCTGGTTGTTCGTGGTATACCGCTGCAATCCCAATCAAGAATAAAGACAGGGACCAAACAGGGTCAATGAAATTTCCCGTGTGATAATGCCCGGCTGATGCAGAAAAGGAATAATAGGTGTCCCCAATTATTAGGGCCAAAATTCCTAATGAAAACCCCACACTTAGAGATCTTGAAGCTGTTTTTTCAGCAGCATAAATAATCGTAAGAGCTCCGAACAATAAACCCAAATCTCCCACAGGGTAAAAGATATAAATGAAGGTTGCCCACCAATCTGTTCCGATATAGGCGGATAAAATTGGGTGAATGATAAATTGCCAGCTAAAGGTAGTTGCTACCACCATAACAATGATAATATCGAATAATAGCTTAAATGTTTTTCTTTGATTGCTTAACTGGAGCATTTTCAGCAGCATTCCAGCTAAATAGGCAACATATTGAAAACACCAAACTATGTCGGCTATGCCTACTGCTGGTGCATCCTTATGTAATATCCATTCGTAATAGTTCCATATTAGCTGGGCTAGGAAGTAAAACATGTTTCCCATTCCTATCAGGAACCAGAACAATCGCTCTCTTCCCTGTCTATGATAACTCTCTTTAAACAACCAAAATCCGCTAATAACGGGAGCCAGGAGTTGAAATGCATTGCCACCGAGCTTAAGCATTTCATCATTCCCTTTAAACCAAACGAGCCATCCATTATAGAGTACTAAATGCACTATAATGATTAAGATGGCTGTCTTTTTACTATTAATTTTGTTTCTCATTATGATACCCCGTATTTCTGAGATGAAGTTTAGGAATATTATACTATGAAACAGGAAATGTTTAACCCTTTTTGGAAATTAATCAATGAAATATATAGGTATTTTTTTATGGTGTGCAGGACAATATTCCCAATGCCCAAATTTATGATACTATATATCTAAATAATTTTTTCTGAGTATTCGGAGGAATAAGATGAGACACAGCTTTATTTGGCCAATGACAGCAATTCTATTTCCTTATATTATTTTTGAAGCTTTTAAAATAGGGCTGCTGCAGGATTTCATTATTAATAAACCGGCAGGGTACTTTTATATTGTAAGCCTTGTGTCGCTGCTTGCCAGTATCATCTCAATAGCGGCAGGGGTTGCCGGATCTAGAATTCGGAATATTAAAATTAGCTTCCTATCATTATCTTTCCTCTCTCTCGGGTTAATGTTTTCAGTGCATGGGCTTTACACACCAAATTTTATCCATGGATCCACTCATTTGTTCGGAATGTCAGTCCAATTAAGCATGCTGTTTGCCACCTTTTGGATTTGGTTGTCATCCCTTCCATCTGATAACGCCATTATTGTTTTTTTTGCCAAGCGGCAGCGGTTACTGCTCCCTATTTGGACATTGCTTTTAAGTGTTTTTTGCCTAATCGGGATGTTAAAGCCCGAAATCGTGGAAATTATTCCATTGAATTCCGAACCTTTGAGTATTATTACTACAATAGCAATCTTATTATTTAATAGCATGACCATTTATCGTTATTTTCAATCGTATCGCTTTTCGCGGTTTCCCTTGCAGATATCGATCGTTTATAGTTCAGGCTGGATCATGGTCTCTCAATTAATCATGGTACAGGGAGTTTTATGGAGTTTAAGCTGGTGGATTTATCATTTATTATTATTATTTTCCATGATTATCATGCTAATCGGCTTAATTAAACAATATGCGGTAAAAGGTTCAATGGAAGGATCCATTCGTTCCTTGTTTACGAACGATCCTTTTGAACGAATGACCAATAGTGTTTCACCAAGTGTTAAAGCATTGGTTACTGCCACAGAAAAGAAAGATACATACACAGCCGGGCATACATTCAGGGTTACGATGTATGCGTTAAAACTGGCTGAAGAGCTTCATTTGAAACCGGAACAGCTTCGCGTTATTGTTCAGGGAGGGCTAATTCATGATGTTGGAAAAATTAGAATCCCTGATGAAGTACTAAATAAGCCTGGAAAACTGCTCCCTAATGAACGTTCCTTAATCGAAAAGCATCCACTATTTGGGTATGAAATGTGCAGGAATCTTGGATTTATGAAGGAAGAATTGAGTATCATTCGCTCCCATCACGAAAAATGGGATGGCAGCGGATACCCGGATCAGCTGAAAGGAAACGCTATTCCATTCTGTGCGAGAATTGTATCAGTTGCGGATGTTTATGATGCTCTGACCTCCGAGCGTTCTTATCGTAAAGCCTGGACCCATTTGGAAGCCATAAAGTATTTAAAAGAAAACAAAGGAACTCATTTTGATCCGCAATGTGTGGATGCATGGGAACGGCTCTGCCTACGGAATCCGGAGGTATATTTGTATCCGTCCCAGACTATTAAAGAAGCAGGAACAATACAGAAGCTTTCATCGTTTTAGCTGCATATAAGGAAGCATCAGAGGGTTGGATGGCGTGACACCAATCCTTTTTTATTTGCCGGAAAGGTTTCGACAATACTTTGGAGGCAGTGGAGTATAATTAGTTCTAAAAGGTGATGAAAAGAATGCTGTGTGTTCATTGGAAGGGTGGGGCAAATGGAAGAAGGCAAGGAGAAAAATCACAAGGTCCTCGGAATGGAACGGAATATTTTCTTTGTTGGATTAACCAGTTTTTTTACGGATACCACGACTAAAATGATTTATGCTGTCATGCCGTTATTTTTAATGACTTTAGGTGCATCGAAAACGGAGATTTCACTGATTGAAGGGGTGGCCGAAAGCACGGCTTCCATCATTAAGGCTGCCTCTGGCTGGTGGAGTGACAAAATTGGAAAAAATAAACCTTTTATGATCATCGGCTATGGTTTTACGGCAATATTGTCCCCATTATTTGCTTTCGTGACATCCCCACTGCAGGTGCTAATGATCCGATTTACCGAAAGGGTGGGAAAGGGAATTAGGGTTGCCCCTAGAGACAGCTTAGTTGCCGGATCATCCGGGCACAAATCGAAGGGGAAAAACTTCGGTTTTCATAAAGCGATGGATAACAGCGGAGCAATCCTGGGACCGCTGATGGCATTTGGCATCCTGTCCCTTTTCCCTGGCGATTATCGGAAGGTATTCTATATTGCCGCCATTCCCGGTTTATTAGGATTATTTTCAATCATTTATTTTGTAAAGGAAGCAAAGAGAAGTAAAACTGAGCTGCCGGGAAAAATAGTGTTCCGGGATTTTTCAAAAAAATACTATTTCTTTCTGCTGATTGTTTATCTTTTTACTCTTGGGAATTCAACAGACGCACTGCTATTAATAAAGGCAGGTGATGTGGGGATAAACGAAACCTTTATCCCGATTATGTATTTGATTTTTAATGGTGTCTCAGTAATCTTTGCCGTTCCTTTCGGCGTATTATCTGACAAAATTGGAAGAGAAAAGCTTATTATTTTTGGTTATCTGCTATATTCGTTGATTTATTTTAGCTTCGGGAAGACTCAGAGCCCAATGGCAGTCATGTTATTGTTCGCTCTGTACGGAGTCTACAGCGCTGCCACAGATGGTGTTCAGAAGGCACTGGTTTCTGATTTAATTGATAAAAATAAACGCGGAACCGGCCTTGGGATTTACAGTTGTCTGGTAGGAATCACGCTTCTTCCGGCAAGTGTCATCGCAGGCTTCCTTTACGATCATATAAACAATCGCGCACCATTTTACTTCGGGTCCATACTGGCTCTTGCAGCTGCCTTATTAATGATCATTTTTTATCGAAAGGGATATGGACTGCAGAATAAGATGTAATGGTGATACTGCTTCATATTATTGGCTCTTTTTCCTTTGCGGAAAGAGGGCCTTTTATTTTTACTATTGTATTTTAAAATACTATAGTGTTATAATGTGGTAGCATGATAATATGGTAACGCACTAAAGTAAAATGAAAAGGGGTTTTGAAAAAATGAAACGGTTAGCAGCATTGTTTTTGGCAGTTGCAGCGGTATTTACAGTTCTTACAGCATGCACAGGCACATCATCCGGCGGGAATAAAAAAGATAACACCATCGTGATTGGCATTGATGATAAATTTGCACCAATGGGATTCCGGGATGAAAGTAATCATTTAGTAGGTTTTGATATAGATTATGCAAAAGTAGCCGCTGAAAAAATGGGCTCCAAGGTTAAGTTCCAGCCAATAGATTGGAATACGAAAGAATCTGAGCTAAGCAGCGGGCGAATTGACCTGATTTGGAATGGATACACGATTACCGATGAGAGGAAAAAGAAGGTCCTTTTTACAAAGCCTTATTTGAAAAATTCACAGGTGGTTGTCACCCTCGCTGATTCCAAGATTACGAAACTCGAAGATTTAGCAGGTAAGGTTGTCGGGCTCCAGTCGCTGTCATCCGCGGCAGATGCCTTGGATGCGAGTCCGATTAAATCGAAAATCAAAACGGTAACAGAGTTTAAAGACAATGTTCTCGCTTTGAATGACTTAAAGAGCGGCCGTCTGGATGCGGTTGTCATAGATGAAGTGGTTATCAAGTATTACATGACAAAGGAAAAAGACACTTTTAAGGTGCTTGACGAATCCCTTGCTCCAGAAGAATACGGAATTGGTGTTAAAAAAGGAAATGATGCCTTGCTTAAAAAACTGCAAAAAGCACTTGATGAAATGAATGAGGACGGCACTGCCGCTGATCTTTCGAAAAAGTGGTTTGGGGAAGATAAAGTATTAAAGTAAGAATGAAAATAAGGCAAAGCAGGATTTCCACGGGAAAGCCTGTTTTGTTTTTGGAGGAGAGCCGATATGTCTATTGATTATATGATCTCGATAACAAAGCCGATGCTTGAAGGGGCACAAATGACAGTCCTTCTTTTTTTGATTGCGATTGTCGCCTCCATTCCACTAGGCTTTCTCTTAACACTTGCGGCAGGAAGCAGGTTTAAACCGCTATCCTGGCTGGCGCAAGGGTATATTTACGTGATGCGGGGCACACCACTCTTATTGCAGCTATTATTCATCTGTTTTGGGCTGCCGATGATTCCAGTGGTTGGAGAATATTTGGTTTTGGATCGTTTTGTTGCGGCTTGCCTGGGCTTTATATTAAACTATGCTGCCTATTTTGCCGAGATTTTCCGCGGCGGACTATTGGCAATTGATAAGGGGCAATATGAGGCAGCCCAGGTTCTTGGCTTGAATAAATGGCAGATGACGACAAAGATTATCCTGCCTCAAATGTTCCGCATCGCTCTTCCAGCAGTTGCGAATGAATCGGTGACACTGGTCAAGGATACCGCGCTCCTCTATGCAGTTGCCGTACCTGAGTTGCTGCACTTTGCCGAGACAGCTGTCAATCGGGACTTTACAATTGTACCATTCGTTCTCGCCGGTATTATATATTTAATCATGACACTTATCTTAACTGTTATATTTAAAGGAATTGAAAAACGGCTCAAATTCGAATAAAAGGGTGTGATGAATGTGGCTATCATGGAAATAGCAAATCTCAAAAAATCATACGGACAGACAGAAGTCCTAAGGGATATCTCCTTTAAAGTAAATAAAAACGATGTAGTAGCGGTGATCGGCCCGTCAGGCTCCGGAAAAAGCACTATGCTCCGCAGCCTTGTCCACCTGGAAGAAATTGATGCCGGAAGCATCAATGTA
>CAYNUT010000106.1:0-12469 GCA_964400595.1 uncultured Neobacillus sp.
TCGGTCGATAGTGAGCCAAATCAGGGCGATATCCCCCAATAATCCGTCGATAGTGAGCCAAATCAGGGCGATATCTTCCTAAAGTCGGTCGATAGTGAGCCAAATCAGGGCGATATCTTCCTAAAGTCCGTCGATAGTGAGCCAAATCAGGGCGATATCTTCCAATAATCCGTCGATAGTGAGCCAAATCAGGGCGATATCCCCCAATAATCCGTCGATAGCGAGTGAAATCAGGGTGATATTCCCAAAAAATCGGTCGAAAATATTTGTGGGCCTGCTTTGCAGTTATCGTTGGTGCACTTTTTTCGCCTTAGCAGGCATCAATCCGTTTCTTTAGTTGCAGTCAAACTGATTTTTTCCGCTCACGGGCATCTATCCTATCGTGTATGGGCACTCATTTAAGATGTATTTCAATATGTTTGTTCATTTTTACTGCGATTAAGCATTGAATTTTCGGTCTTGAATAAATATGATTATGATTGGGGTAAAAAACAATAGGTACATATTGTTAATGCAAAATCAAAAGAAAGAAGGGGTATATTCCGTGGAGACCAAGAAGAGCTTCGTTCCATCAAGATTTAACGCCATGTCAAAGACAGAAGATAATGGGGTAATTCTTTTCAACAGTTACAATGGGGCCATTGTCCAATTTTCGGAGGAAGAAAAAGATAACGCATTATCAGCACTTAAAAGGACAGGGATACCGGAATTAGCAACAGACATCCAAAAAGACTTATATGAAAATGGCTTTTTAGTTTCGAGCGAAGTGGACGAGAAACGGAGAGCACAGTTTCTTCATCAATCATTGCACCGCACAGATGTGATGCACCTTGTGCTTATGCCGACAGAGGCATGTAACTTCCGCTGCACCTACTGCTATGAATCCTTTGCCCGTGGAAAAATGGACCGCGAAACCATTAATGGGCTTAAAGCGCTTGTTGAAGAAAAAGCTGCCAACCTCTCGCAATTAAATATTAGCTGGTTTGGCGGTGAACCTCTCCTAGCCTTAGATGTCATCGAGGAACTTTCCAATTCCTTCATGACAAGTGCCAAGGAAAACGATATTAACTATGTATGTGACCTTGTGACAAATGGCTATTTATTAACAAAAGAGGTTTTTCAAAAATTGCTCTCTTGGGAAATCCGGCAATTTATGATTACCATTGATGGCATCGAGGATGTTCATGACAGCCGCAGACATTTTGCCGGCGACGGCAAAACCTTTGATACAATTATCGAAAATCTTCGAGCCATTAAAGAAGTGGACGATCAATTCGAGGTTACGATCCGCGTAAACTTCGATGATAGCAATCTCGAAGAAGTACCAAAACTGATTGAGTTCTTAAAAGAGCAATTTGCAGATGATAAGCGCTTTGGCGTCCTCTTCCGTCCTGTTGGCAGATGGGGCGGAGAAAATAATGATGATCTCCCAGTCTGCAGCCGGATTGTTGCCAATAATAAAATCTGGGAATTCTCTGACGAAGCGGTATCAAGCGGTATGGGGCTGAGTCCGATGGTAGCCGGCTCCTTAATGCCCAGCGGATCGGTTTGCTATGCTGCCAAGCCACACTCCTTGGTGGTCGGTTCAAATGGCCAGCTATACAAATGTACGGTTTCCCTTGAGGAAGAAAGGAACTTTGTAGGGAAAATACACGAAGACGGCAGCCTTGATCTGGATTATGATAAAATCGCCCTATGGGTGACATCAGGGGAAGAAACCGATTCTGTCTGCCAATCGTGTTTCTACCGGCCGGCCTGTCAGGGTAATCATTGCCCGTATTATCGTATGATGACGGGTGAAAGACCTTGTCCATATGAAAAAAGAAATATTAAAAAAGCATTAAACCTTATATGGAAAAATAGTTTAAAATAATGCTAGACTTTTTCTATTGAAAGGAGGTGAAATTGATGAAAGTTCTACGTCCAGCAACATCTCCTGTCAGCAAATTAGGATCCACAAAAATTTCTAAGTCTGTACCTGGAAACCTAAAATAAGCAGAAGCGAACAGTGGCTGTCACTGTTCGCTTTTTTACTGGTTATCTCAATGTTTTTAGTGCACCGCTCCACGCGATCACCTGGTCCAGCATCGCATTCACATTATCAAGATGTAAGTCTTGAGGTTTAAAAATAGTTCCATTTTCGAAATCTGTAAATAAGGACAATATTGGATGTATACGAACATCGGCAATCATTAATTGACCCATAATTCCTCGTAAATGTTCAGCTGCACGGGCTCCCCCGGCTGCACCGTAACTTACGATCCCTGCTGCTTTGTTGTTCCATGCTTCATGGGCAGAATCAAGGGCATTTTTCAAAGCGCCTGTTATACTGTGATTGTATTCTTGAACGATGAAAACGAAGCCATCCAGATTAGAAAGCTTTTGATTCCAAGCTGCAATGCCGGGTTCTGTTCCATCCGTTGTTCCTAAAAACGGTAATTTAAAATCAGAAATATCGACAATTTCATAGTTGGCATCTCCGCGTCTGTCAGCAATTCCTTTCACCCATTCTCCTACTTGCGGGCTGACACGGCCCTCTCTTGTGCTTCCTAAAATAATTCCGATATTTAACTTTGTCATTGTTTCTTCCTCCTTCGTTTGTTTGCCAAATAATTTATCAAAAAAACTCATCTCATACACCACCTGTATTTGTTTAAACTTGTAATTGAATCCGATTTCCCGAAGGGTCTGTGGTTACAAAATCTTCTGTGACGGCTGAGCCAATTTTCCTCAGGTTAGCTGCAACTTGTTCTCTTGCTTCCACACTTGGCAGCATTAATGTAAACGATTCGAGCCCGGCACTGTTTGGAGGAGGTGTTGGTGCCCCTGCGCCATTCCATGTATTTAATCCAATATGATGGTGATATTTACCGGAAGAGATAAAGAGTGCCTGTGTTCCATATCTGGTAACCACTTCAAATCCAAGTCCCTTCGAATAAAATTCTTCCGTCTTTTTCAATTCGGATACATGCAAATGGATATGGCCCATGACAGTTTCAACCGGAAGACCGTTCCAGGAAGCCCCTCGTCCTTCCGCCAAAATGCTGTCTGCATCAATTGGTTCAGTTGCCATGACGACTTCACCGTTTTTCCAATCCCACTTGGAAGAATCTCGATCTGCATAGATTTCAATTCCATTTCCTTCTGGATCAGCTAAATATAGGGCTTCACTTACAAGATGGTCCGATCCGCCCTGCAATGGATAACCAATTTGGAGCAAGTGTTTTAAGACTTTTCCTAAATCAGCACGAGTAGGTAATAAAAGGGCAAAGTGATATAAGCCGGTTGTCCGGGGCTGCTTCGGTATGATATTTTCCGGCTGCTCAATTGATAGCAAAATGGTCTTTCCATCAGCAGTCAGCTGAGCGGTTTTTTCCGTTTGTTCCAATACCTTAAACCCGATTACTTCTTGATAAAAGTCTACAGTTCGTTGAATATCTTGTACCTTAAGATTAACCTTCCCTACAAATGTTATAGGTTCCCGATGAAAATTCATTTAAGTTACCTCCTTTGTTTTTTGAACGATTTATTAGTTAGTTACTTTATGTAAGTAATTATATTTTTACAATTTAATTATGTCAAGTATGTTTTTTATAAAAAGTAATTTAATTTTTAATGAATATGATTATAATATAAGTAAGGAGTGATGAAATTGGATAAATCGATTTGTCCTAAATTTGAAAAAGCCATGGTTTTATTAAGCCAAAGGTGGACTGGCATGATTATTTACCAGCTGCTATCTGGTCCGCATCGCTTTTGCACCATTGAATCTTCCATGGGTGTCAGCGGCAGAGTGCTTTCAGAGAGGTTAAAGGACTTGGAGAACGAAGGGATTGTTAAACGAGATGTCTATCCGGAAACTCCGGTTCGAATCGAATATTCATTGACAGAAAAAGGCCTGGCTTTAGAGCCTCTTATGAGAGATATAGAAAAATGGTCACATAGCTGGCTGGAAGCATAATTTGATGAAAAAGAGGCAGTCCCCCGCTGCTTAAAAGTGCGTGGGACTGCCCCTTTCTTATTCCACCATTTTTACAAAGTCCTCAATGGTCGTGGAATGTTTTACATACATTCGCGGCAGATAATAGAGTTCATCTTTTTCTCCTTTTTCAGAAAAAAGCTCAGGTGTTGTCGTAATGCCAAAAGAATAGTACTTCTTTGTTTCTTCCACTACTTTATGATTAAAACTGCCATATGGATAACTAAGAGCAATAACCTTTTTTCCCATCATCCTTTCAATTGTTTCTTTCGAACCCTTTAGTTCGTCCGTATAATTGTTTATTTTCGTTAAATCAGGATGTGTGGCTGTATGGGACTGGATGGAAAAATAACCAGACTGAGCCAGTACCTTTAACTCTTCTCTAGATAAGCGATTGCGGCGTCCTACAAAATCAGATATCACAAAAATGGTCCCTGCAGGTTTAAACTGTGTGGATGCTAGTTTTTGGAAAATATCAAAAACATGAAGATTATTTTTGTATCCATCATCAAATGTAAGGAATATCGGCTTGTTTACCTTATGAATGTCATCCCAGCGTTCAAAGGTTAATAACGTAAACCCATGATCTTTTAGATACTTCATTTGTTTTTCAAAATTTGCGGGAGTCACGTACAACTCTTTTTCTCCTGAGCCCTTATATTCATCTATTGAATGATAAACCAAAATAGGGATATTCCGCTGCGCTAAAGCCGGTGTTGAATAACCAAAAGAAAGAAGATATATCAGCAAAAAGACAAACTTTTTCATTAAAAACCCCCACCATATGTCATGTCTATCTTTATTATTCCTCAAACATTCAGTTCTAATAGTAAAATGAAAAAGGGGTCAGGCCCCCGCTTTTTCATTTAGTGAAGGCTGCCCCTTTTTCGATCTACTGAATATATTCATAATAATCCTGAGAATGATAGCTTCGAAATCCGCATGATTCATAGAGTCCCAGTGCATGGGCATTTTTCGCCTCTACCTCGAGAAAAATTGGCAGCCCTTTTTGGTCTTCCATTCTTACCACTTTAGATAAGGCTTTTCTGCCAATCCCTTTCCCACGGAGTTCGGGAAAAACAGCAAAACCATAAATCCACGCTTCACCATCCGTTTCGGTAACGCGCATTTTCCCGGCAACTTTTCCATTTGCTTCAATAATGAGCCATTGATCAATGCCTGTTTTCCTTTCCCTCCGGTGCATCTCCCGCGCTTCACTCTCATTCAAACCAAAGCCCAAGACATCAAGCTGGATTTCCGCTTCCCAATCATCATGTGAAACAGAAGGCCTGACAGTAACAGAAGGGTCCTCCGTCAACTCCGTTTTCTGCCATTGCATTTGATATTCCGCAACAGCAAATGTACAAGGAATATTTTTTAAAAATTCCTTTGCTGTCTGGGAGTCTGTTGGGGCATTCAACAAAACCTTCCTGAAATTTCGGTTCTTCGCCTCCTCCAGTCCTATCTTCAGCAGTCTGGAAAATATACCCTTTCTTCGATATTCCGGATGTACCATGCCGCAAAGCTCTACCTTATTGCCAAAGCCATAGCTTCCAAGAAAGCCAACGAGACGGCCATCTTCATAATGGAAGAGATCTTCCTTTCTATTTTCTGTCCGGTTTGCAAGCATTTCAAAATTCAACTTCAGCTGATATCCGCCCTCTTTCTCACATACCTCCTGAAGCGCTTTAATTTCATGTATTTGTTCCCTTGTTAACATTATTGTTCCCCCTGTCTTCGTTCTCTATTTCAATTCTTGACGGGGGCAGGCCAATCCTTCTTTTTTTGCAAAACAACTCATATCTTAACCCAGGTTTAATCCATCACTTCAAGCCAAAGTGGAGTCTGATCTTCCGGATAACCATTATAATTTGTCGTGATTTCCTAAGAGAAAAAAACCCCTTAGACTTCTAAGGGGGTTATCAATATCCTAATTTTACCAGTTTCTCTATTTAATTAGAATTAAACAGAGAAGGCTACGATATCATCAGGTTCGATAAAGTTTGATCCGACCGTGATTAAACCATTCGTAACACCAAAATATCTGCCGGTAATAGTATTACCATTAGTTAGTCTGACTGTTACGTTTGTGCCAATTGAAACTGTGTTTACAAATAGACGTCCCGGACCTATGCCGCTTGTTCTGAGACGACCGCTTGTCCGACGGCGGGGGCTTGTCCGAAGACCGCTTGTCCGACGGCGGGGACTTGTCCGAAGACCACTTGTCCGGCGGCGGGGGCTTGTCCGACGACGGGGGCTTGTCCGACGACGGCCGCTTGTTCTGCCTTTTGGCATATTTTTCACCACCTTCCTTAAGAAGATATTCTATTTATATTGACAGCTTGTCCGTTTTGATTGTGTGTGCAGCCAAAGTTTTGTAAAAATAATGAAAGCGTCCCGTCCCATTTGGACAAGTTATCGCACTTACCTAAGACGTTTGTACAGGCATTTCTCTTTTGCCAGAATACCTTTTAATATAGGAATCTAGTTATGGAGGAATGTTTAATGGACAAAAAGAGTACAACAGCGACATTACCAACCTATTCACTTTTCATCCATCCTGCAGATCTTCGTGAACTTCGAAGAGACATTTGGGTGGATGAGCCTGTTCCCGCTAAATTAACGATTAATAAAGTAAATTATCATATAGGGCTTGCTTATAGAGGAAATCATATTCGCGAATTTGAAAAAAAATCCTACCTTATTACGTTTAAAAAACCCGCGGCCTTTCAGAAAAACCTAGAATTACACCTTAATGCCGAATACCTCGATACCTCCCTTATCCGTTCCAAGCTGTCATTTGATTTTTTTCAAGCTATTGGTGTTTTGGTTCCTTCCACCCAGTATGTCTTTTTAAAAATTAATGGACAAAAAGCCGGCATCTTTGTAGAAATTGAATCCGTCGATTCACTTTTTTTTCAAAAAAAGAACACACCCGTAAAAGCCATCTATTATGCCGTTAACAGTGACGCCAATTTTTCTCTCATCAGTCACTATGACAAAAAAGAAAAACTGGACCTGATTTCAGGTTATGAACAAAAGTTTGGGGCGAAAATAGAGGATCAATTTTTACATGAATTTATCCATAACATCAATACGGTGCCTGATTTTCCGAAAGAGGTGGAAAAATACCTGGATGTTGATTTATTTTTGCGCTGGCTGGCCGGTGTTGTCTGCATCCAAAATTTTGATAGTTTTCACCAAAATTATTCTCTTTACCGGAGCTCGGAGAACGGCCTGTTTGGAATTAGTCCTTGGGATAACGAGGCAACATGGGGCCGTGACTGCAACGGTGACATTATGGAATACGATTATATTCCGGTTTACGGAGATAATACGAATACTCTTGTTATAAAACTGCTCGCACATCAACCATTTCGTAAAAAATATAAAGCGATTCTTGAAGAAATTCTCGAAACTTGGTTTAACCCTGAATTCCTCTGTCCGAAAATTACCCAACTCACCCAAATAATTCAACCATATATACCGGAGGATCCTTTTATCTATAAATTTATTGGGGAGTTTGAAAAGGAAATAGCTTTGATACAGGAATATATTAAGGACCGTCATCATTATCTCCGCAGCCATCTAAAAGACCTTCATTAGTAAGGCAAGATCCATGACCTTTTTCCCTTTTTGTTCGTTTTTTGCCGTCATTAATTTCACCTGCAGGCGTCCCTTCATCCACCGCAGCGCCCTGTGGGACAGCTGCCTTTCTTTATAATGATCCGCAAGATATACTAATACTTGTGGATATACCATTATTTTAATAAAACGTTAATAAAGCTGGATGATTTATTTTAGGAAAGAGGCATACGCATGAAAATTGATGTACCTAGAATTTCACCTGAATTACCTTTAAGGAGTTTCCAAGATATTTTTTATGAAGAAGATCCGGAGCTTGAAATGTGTCAAATCACAGACTCGGTTTTTGAAAATGAAGCTGTTGGAAGAGTGCGGCTGTCGAATATGGTGATTAAGAACTGCCGGTTTAATCATACTGATTTTCAAAATATTGATATGACTGATGTCTGTTTTGAAAACTGCGATTTATCCAATGCCAATTTGAGCAAGTCCTCCATTCATAGAGTCACATTTAAAAATTGTAAATTGTTGGGGGTTGATTTCTCCGAATCCCGCTTTGGAAATGTACAATTTGATAGCTCTATTTTAAATTTGGCATTGTTTGGAGATTCAAAGCTGGAAAAAGTCATCTTCCAAGAAACTTCCTTAAAAAGTACAGACTTTTTTAACTGCAAACTTAAAGGGGTCGAATTTCAATTATGTAATCTTAACGGGGCAAATTTTGATCAAACCTCACTCAAAGGAATCGATATCAGCACCTCCTCGTTTGATTCCATTACGGTATCAATCGATCATTTAAAAGGCTGCAAAGTATCCTCATTACAAGCGATTCAATTCGCTGCATTAATGGGGCTGATTATAAAAGATTAATATGGCTTCCCGTTGATGTCCATTCAGGTCATCCGGTCTTTGAAGGACAGTTTTCCTCTAAAAGTCGAAAAATTGTCCTTCATCCCGTCTTTGTTGATCAAAGTTCAGGGCCAGTATCTTCCGTTTGGCCTGATGGCTCCAATGGAACTGGCTGATTGACCGGTTCTTCGATAGGAGCGGTTTGCTCAAGGTTAACAGAAATATCAATGGCACAAATCTTATCATGCACAAGTTCCATTACAATCTTCATCTTAACCATTAAATTTATTAATCTTTCAATCTCAGCAGTAGTACCAATCTCAGTGACTCTTTCCAGCGCGCCTGCCAGCGCCAGATCTAATTTAGCGTGAGCCTCATGAATGGCATTCACCATATTTTAAACTCCTTTCCACCAAAATGGCATAACTCTTTATTACCTTTTATTATCCTGGCTGCTTAATTGTTGACAGGCAGCAACCACATCTTGAATTAAAAATTCAAGCATCATTTCCTTCTTAATGGTTAAGACGATTAATTGTTCTAGATGCATCGTAAATAAGGCTAATTGTTCGGAATTGAGGTTTTCTTTTCGGAGAATTCTTGTCTGTGCATTGATCGCATCTGCCAGGGCCACTTCCATATCCGCAACTGAGGAAATGATTTCATTCAGTTTTTCCCTGCAGGATGAATCACCATGGTGTTGTCTAGGGCTCATTTATAATCATCCTTTCTTTTAGACTTGTACTCTAAATTATGTTCATTATCCATAAATGTCTGGACAAACTTACCAGATTGCTATTATGAAATTTATTGTCCTTATTGGAAATATTTCCACCAATTTTCGAGTCCGTTTTGTTTCCAATAGCTCCTATTGAAAATATTTCCACCGACTTTTTGGCAGGTTTTGTTTCTAAACCCAATATAAAAAAACTGCAGCCGAAAAGGGCTGCAGCAAATCCATCATTTTTTTATTTAGCGTTTAATAAAATGGTCCTTCCAGGCTTGATGGACCGTTTCATATTTTAATTTTTCTGTTGTAGACAGGACTAAGTCCGCATTTCCAAGCTGGCTGCATGATCCAATTCCGATCGACACCATGGATGCAGCATTAATTGCCTCCACACCGGCCGGGGCATCTTCAATGCCGACACAATCAGCGTAAGGAACATCTAATTGCTCCGCTGCCTTTAAGAAAATCTCTGGTGCCGGCTTACCTTTTTTTAGCGAAGCCGGATCAACAATCGTATCAAAGTATTGATTGATTTCCAGCTTTTCGAGAATAAAAGGGGCATTTTTACTCGCTGATGCCAAGGCGATTTTGATTGCATTTGCCTGCAGTTCCTCTAAAAACGGAAGAATCCCCGGCAGGATATCCGCGCTCGTTAATCCATTAATTAATTCTTTATACTCTTCATTCTTTTGGTCCGCTAACTTTTCAATTTCCTCCTGAGAATATTGCTCCAATTTATTGCCTTTAGACAGAATTCTTTCCAATGATTCCATTCGGCTGATGCCTTTCAGCTCTTCATTAAATTGTTCATCTATCTCAATGCCTAGAGAGGCCGCCAGCTTCTTCCACGCTTTATAGTGGTAACTGGCCGTATCGGTAATCACGCCATCCAAATCAAAAATGACTGCTTTCATTTTTTGCTTCTCCTTATAATTCTTTCGCAAAGGTTGAACTAAGGGTGATTTTTTCCTCGAACAGGGTAAGGTCAATTGAATCCCCCTGGATCAACGTTAATGTTACAGCGTCCTTTGCTGCTTCCACAAAAATCAACCGGCCGCGATAATTAATGTGGAAAGAGTAACCCTCCCATTTCTCAGGTACAAATGGTGCGAAGGATAGCTGTCCATCAAATGTCCGCATCCCGGCAAAGCCTTGAACAATCGCGAGCCAGCTGCCTGTCATCGACGTAATATGCAGACCATCTTCCGTATCATTATTGTAGTTATCTAAGTCTAGGCGTGCTGTCCGTTCATACATTTCAACAGCCTTTTGTTCCTTTCTTAGCTCAGCTGCCAAAATGGCATGGATACATGGAGAAAGGCTTGATTCATGCACTGTTAATGGCTCATAAAAATCAAAGTTTCTCTGCTTCTCTTCAGAAGAAAATTCATAGCCAAATAAATAGATTCCCTGCAGAACATCCGCCTGCTTGATAAATGGTGACCGTAAAATTTTATCCCACGACCAATTTTGGTTTAACGGTAAATCCTCAGATGATAGCGAAGAAACCGGGCGAATCTCTTTATCTAAAAATGTATCATGCTGGACAAATACTTGTCTTTCTTCATCAAATGGGAAATACATTTTTCCAACGATGTCCTCCCACTTGTTAAGCTCTGTCTCCTTCACCTGTAACTCCTGTTTCTTTTCTTCTGAAACCAGCTTAAGTGACTCAATTGTGTATTTCAATGTCCAAACAGCAATTCTATTCGTGTACCAGTTATTATTGACGTTGTTTTCATATTCATTTGGACCTGTTACACCATGAATCATATACATATTTTTTGATTTAGCATAATGAACTCGGTCAGCCCAGAATCTGCTGATTTCTACTAATACGTTGATTCCTTCACTTTTCAGATAGGAATGATCACCGGTGTAATTCGTATAATTATAAATGGCATAAGCGATCGCGCCATTACGATGAATTTCTTCAAAGGTAATTTCCCATTCATTATGACATTCCACACCTGTAAATGTAACCATTGGATAAAGGGCACCCTTCAACCCTTGCTGACGGGCGTTATGCTGTGCTTCTTTTAACTGATTTCTTCTATAGAGCAATAGGTTTTTCGTTACAGAAGGATCGGCCAATGCAAGATATAATGGAACCGCATATGCTTCTGTGTCCCAGTAGGTTGCTCCTCCGTATTTTTCCCCGGTAAATCCTTTTGGACCAATGTTTAACCTGTTGTCTTCCCCGTAGTAAGTCGAGAATAGCTGGAATAGATTAAAGCGGATTCCCTGCTGGGCTGCAGCATCCCCTTTAATTTCCACATCGGCACGAAGCCAGCGCTCATTCCATAATTTTGCCTGTTCATTCTTCAGTTCCTCAAACGACTTTTCCATAACATATGCGGAAATTTTGTTCGCTGCATCGGTAATCTCAGCATCTGTTCCATATTCACGAGAGGTGGTGACTACCACTCTCTTTTCTAATTGTGCCGTTTCATTTTTTCCTAAAACAGCTTCAAAGCAGTTGCTTACTTTCATATCTACGTTAGCAGAATGTACTGATCTGAATTGCGTAAATACATGGTTCATTTGGAATCCGACGGTAAAGCGCTGGACACCGAATGGATTTTCTGCCGTCCGAACCATTAGATATCCATCAGTTTCTCCAGCCCCATGCTGAACTGGTCCCCAGAACTGTTCCCCATAATTGGAATCTTCATTTTTCACATTTCCGTCGAGTGAGGAAGTGACAGTAATTTTCGCTTCTTTTCCCAGGTTCGTGACCGTCAAACGAATCGCGCAAAGTTCTTTAGCTGCCAAACTAACAAACCGCTCAAAGGTGAAGCGGACCTTTTTATTATTTCTTGTAATCGTAAAAGTGCGTTCAAGAATCCCCTGTTTCATATCTAAATCTAATGTAAAATCTGTTACATTCTCTTCTATGTATAAATCCACTGCTTGATCATCAATCGCGATATTCATATCGATAAAATTAACAGTATTGATCACCTTGCCAAAATATTGAGGATAACCGTTTTTCCACCAGCCAACCCGGGTTTTATCAGGAAACCAAACACCTCCTAAATAAATACCTTGATGATTATCGCCGGAATAAGTCTCTTCAAACATCCCCCGCATTCCCATATAACCATTTCCGATACTTGTAAGACTCTCCTGCAGCCTTTTATCTGCTTTATTTAAATTTGTCGTCGAGATTTTCCATGGATCGATATCAAATAAACGTTTGACTTGCACTCCGATTCCCCCATTCATTCCATTTTATATTATTTTTTTAAGTAAATGTGTATTCATCCTAAGCAAATAGTAGGGCAAACGGTTGCATTTGTCAAACCAAGATAATAAACAAGAGG
>CAYNUT010000107.1:0-12431 GCA_964400595.1 uncultured Neobacillus sp.
CCTGTTTATATTAAAGACGTGATGGAAACGCAAAGCCTGTTTTCGTTTGGGGATTGGTCGTTCTCAGTCAAGGGAGAGCAGGCCTTCGGAATTGTCCTGGCAGAGAACGGATTTCTTGTTGCATTATTGACAGTCTTTGTCACTAAATGGATGGGCCGGTATTATGAACGGAATGTGTTTGCGCTCTCCTCTGCCGTTTATGCCGTATCCATCATTCTTTTCAGCCAAACACACTGGATTTGGGGATTTATCATCGCCATGGCGGTCTTTACCTTTGGAGAATTAATGACTGCTGGGCTGCAGCAAAGCTTTGTTTCAAGGCTCGCCCCGGACCATATGCGGGGCCAATATTTCGCAGCGGCAAGCCTGAGGTTTACCATCAGCCGGACGATTGCCCCGCTTGCCATCCCAATGACAGTTTGGATCGGCTACACCTGGACATTTACTGTTCTTGTCATTCTGGCACTTGCAAGTGCAGGACTATATTGGCTCATGTTCTATACTTTGGAAAAACAAAGACCTTCAGGGGGATCGTAAAGAAACGATTCTCTTTTTTTGTCCGATGTTGGCGGTTTATTTTTCCATCTAAAACAGCTACAATAAAATAGGAAGATTCTGAAAAAAGGAGATACATATATGAGTGATTTTCAAACAAATTTAGAAAAATACGCCGAGCTTGCCGTGAAGGTCGGCGTTAATATTCAAAAAGGGCAGACATTAGTCGTTGGCGCTTACCTGGATGCAGCTGAATTTGTCCGCCTGATTGTAAAAAAAGCCTACGAAAACGGCGCGGATAACGTCATCGTCAACTGGAATGACGAGTTTGTAACAAGAACAAAGTATGAGCTTGCACCGGATGAGGCTTTCAAGGAATACCCTGAGTGGCGGGCGAAGGAACAGAATGAACTTGTTGAAAAAGGCGCTGCATTCATGTCCGTCATTTCTTCCAGCCCTGATTTATTAAAAGGCGTAGCCACTGAAAGAATTGCAAACTTCAATAAGGCTGCAGGACAAGCTTTATCAGCCTACCGGAAAGCTGTGCAATCAGACAAGGTAAGCTGGACTGTTGTAGCTGCGTCATCCCCTTCCTGGGCAGCTAAAGTATTTCCAGATGTACCAAGCGGGCAGCAGGTGGAAAAACTGTGGGAGGCCATTTTTAAAGCAGTGCGGATCGATGTTGAAAATCCGGTGGAAGCATGGAAAAAGCATGACGAAGCCCTTCACGAAAAAGTCCGCTATTTAAACGATAAACGCTACGAAAAACTTCACTATACAGCACCTGGCACCGACTTAACCATCGAGCTTCCGGAAAAACATCTTTGGGTGGGAGCAGGCAGTGTCAACGAAAACGGTGTGGAATTTATGGCCAACATGCCGACAGAAGAAGTCTTTACTGTACCGTTAAAAGATGGTGTCAATGGCACTGTGGCGAGCACGAAGCCGCTTAGCTACGGCGGCAATATTATCGACCGCTTTTCAATCACATTTGAAAGTGGACGAATCGTTGGTGTAAAAGCTGAGGAAGGCGAAGAAGTGCTTAAGCATTTAGTGGAGACAGACGAAGGCTCCCATTACCTTGGCGAAGTAGCGCTTGTTCCATATGATTCGCCTATTTCAAAGTCCAATGTTCTATTCTTCAACACCTTGTTTGATGAAAATGCTTCAAACCATTTGGCCATCGGAAGTGCCTACGCCTTCTGCATCGAGGGCGGCAAGAGGATGTCAGCAGAAGAACTTGAGAAAAACGGGCTAAACGAAAGTCTCGTCCATGTCGATTTCATGATCGGCTCAGTGGAAATGAATATCGACGGCATCACCGCAGACGGCAAAACAGAACCAATTTTCCACAACGGAAACTGGGCATTCTAAAAACATGATAGGGTGTCAGGCACCATGTGAAAATTTCACATGGTGCCTGACACCTTTTTCCTTTCGAGGCGGAAAACCGGACGAATGCGGCTGTTGTAGGCCGGCAGAATGAATTTGATTTTCTAATTTGGCATAAAAATGATACCATACTATTACATTCTACTAGGGGAGGAAGTAAAAATGTGGAACGAGTTTAAGCAGTTTGCCATGAAAGGCAATGTTATGGATTTAGCAGTGGGGGTCATTATCGGCGGGGCGTTTGGAAAAATTGTTTCATCACTCGTTGGTGATGTACTGATGCCATTAATCGGCCTGATCTCGGGGGGAAATAATTTAACCAAATTGGCCATTACCGTTGGTGAAGCAGAGGTGAAGTATGGACAATTTCTTCAAACCGTGTTAGATTTTTTTATCATCGCTTTTTCGATCTTCCTTTTTGTGAAGGTAATTAACCGCTTCAAAAAGAAGGAGGAGCCTGTGAAGGTTGAGGTAAAAGTAACCCGTCAGGAAGAGCTTTTAGCCGAAATCCGTGATTTGTTAAAAGAAGATAAAGATTTTTTCAGAAAAAATGAAACATCTTGACCATTCTATCGTATACCTTAATATAAATATTTTTCGAGGTGAACAAATTGTACACACAACCACAACAAACATCGATTGATTTCATGCCATCGGTCTTAAGGACATTTGCTTTGTCGCTTGCAATTGCCTTCATTGGAACAATGGTAGGAACACAGGTGCCTGATAGTTTGTTTCTTCCATTGTCGATTTTGGAATTTGTGATGATCATTTCAGCTGTTTTCTTTAGACGCAGAAAAGCAATTTCTTATGGATTTTTATATATTTTCACGTTTATTTCAGGTATTACGCTGTACCCTATCGTGGCTTATTACGCAGCTGTTTCAGGCGGCGCGGTTGTGATGATGGCCTTTGCCAGCACAACGGTTGTCTTTTCCGGTGTTGCTCTTTATGCAGCGAAATCCAAGCACAACTTCTCGTTTTTAGGCGGATTCCTGCTGGCAGCATTGCTTGCATTAGTAGCAATCTCGATTTTTAATATTTTTGTTCCGCTGGGTACAGGTGGTATGTTTGCTTATTCTGTTATCGGCGTTATAGTTTTCAGCGGATATGTTCTCTTTGACATCAGCCGCATGAAGCATTACGGAGTCAGAGCAGAAGATGTACCTTTGATGGCCTTAAGCCTATACTTGGATTTTATCAACCTATTCATCAGCATCCTGCGTATTCTCGGGATCATTTCAAGCAGGGATTAATTTTAATAGGAGCCTGGGGTTCATCCCCAAGCTCCTTTTCAATTTAGCTATTTTCAATGAGCATGAAACCTCGGTCAATCATTTGTTGAACAGACGGCGCCCATTCAGCGGATTTTAATATTTTTTCAATATGATCGGCATTCGGGTGACTGTTGTTATGCCGTTTATAAAGTTCGAGAATTTCCAGCCGCAATAACCACTCTTTTGTGTACTGTTGATCGAGCAGTTCCACAATTTCATCCAATCGGGAAGTGTTCTGCCCGCTTTCCCGTATCCGGCGGATTTCCCCATATAGTCCCTCTAACTCATTCCATTCATGCTGTTCAGCCGCCTCTTCATTGTCATCGTTCGCTTCCATAGCAAAATAAGCATTCGGATCAGCAGCGCCGGCAAAAACAGAGATAATCTGTTTTCCTGCTGCCATATCAAACGTTCCCCAGGAAGGTGCGAAAAGAACTTGATTCTGATAGGTGACCGTACAATCCTTGAAAGATATTAATATTGGTATTTCATCAGCAAAAAGAATATTTTGAACAACCCCCTCTACCTTTACCCCGCTTTGAAAGTTGAGGACGGCTTTATTGCCCTCAAAAATCCCCAAAGCCCGTAATTGACCCTTTGAGCAATCTTCGATGATCACATCGCCCTTTAAGGCACCAATAGGGGTTCCAAACCCGCCTCGGTGTGTGGTTGTCCCGTGGCCCTCGAGCTGTTTATTCCCAGCCGCTAATGCTGTTGGTCCTTTTGTCCGGAAATAAACTGCTTCCCCAATTTCATTCTTTAGAACTGAACCGAGGATACCGGTTACCTGCAAACCGGAGGAGAAAACCATTGTCGCGGTATTGTCTGATTTTAATGCTTTTTCGAGACTTTCCGTGCCGCCTTTTTTAAACGCCATTGTTGTTGCAAACTCATCGATCGCCGCCGCCAATTCTTCAAAACTGCTGCAAACGAATAATTGCGGCTGCGGCTTTGTCACATCATATGGGGTTTGGATACACGCTTCAACGGAGAAAGGGATTTTCTTAACATCAGGCGCCAAACAGCTCTGGCTTTCGCCCACCGATGACAAAAGCCCGGCACCATAAATCTTTGGATTGTCAAGCTCTCCGATTAAGCCGTATTCTACCGTCCACCAAAACAGCCTTGATACCTGGTCTGATTCTGAAAGCCCTTTCATTTTTTTGCGAGCTTCTGCCACAGCCCTCTCTGCCTCCATGACCTTTTCCGGGGTCGACCTCGGATCCTCGGCAACAATCGTTAAATGACGGACCGCCATAAAGACCGCCAGTTTTTCCTTGCTGGAAATCGCTTTGGTCCCCATCTCTCCTATCTTTCTTACAAATTCCCTATAGGATTCATCTAGTAGAATCGGTGCGTGGCCCGCTGCCTCATGAAGCATATCCGGGGCAGGTGTATAGGCGATGTTTTGGATATTGCGAATCTCTGTGGCAATCGGGAGAATGCCGTTTGCCAGAAAGCTATAAAAAGCGGAGCCGGGGATGAGGCCGTCAATCGGCACGGCCCCCCAGCCCACCTTAGCAAGACTCTTATTCATATCGTCCACTTTTGGAATCGCCTCGGTCTTAATGCCGGAATCTCTTAACCCATTCACATACTTCTCATGGGCAATCTTTTTTAAAAAATAATGGTTTTGCTTCATCACAAATCGCCAAACGGCATGGTCAATCGGAGAATAACGCTCGTAATGCTGCTTCGACATGTAAGGACGTAAATGCACAGGAACCGTTTTTGTCATGATAAAACCTTCCCCTTTTGCTGTAATTTTGAGTGGCAAGAGCATCGATTACGCAAATGATTGCAATTTCGGGCGCAGGCGTTCCTTCGCCCGCTTCATCCTGGTTTTTACCGTCGACATCGGAAGGTTGCTTTTCTTCGCAATTTCTATGAGTGTTAAATCTTGATAGTAATAGAGATAAATAGGCTTCCGATAAATTTCCGGCAATGCTCGCACTTTTTCAGCCATTTGTTCGGCAGATAATTTATGTAATACTTCCTCTTCCGGGACGGGGGATTTTCCCCCCATGGCTGAATAGGAGTACACCTCTTCCTTCCAAAATTGCTTCGTCTTATTTTCTTTCCGCCAATAATCACGGCATTTATTAGCCGCTATCGTTAAAAACCAGCTTTTGAATTTTGATTGCTCCTTTATTGAAGGATATGCCAGGTAAGCGGAAAGTAAAACCTCCTGATACAGGTCCTCCGCCAGTTCTTTATGCTTCACAAGCGATAAAATATATTTAAAAATGTCACTTCCATATTCATTGACCAAACCTTCAAAAGTGAATTCATTCCTCATGGTTACAACCGTCCTCCTCTTCTGAAAAATGTCTTCAACTATTAGACGGAATGAACCCCACTAACCCCTACACCTTTTTTTGTATAAAGCCTCTCATAAAAATAGACAGGCCGATTTTTTTGCAGATTGTCAGATAATGCATCAAGGCCAGCAAAACAGCTCCTGTATTCATGCCGATAATAACGCCGTGCATTCTCCATTCCGGCATCGAGCCGAGCCAAAGAAGCAGGGCAAAGGAGATAATGTGCGACCAGATAATATGAAAAAACGCTTCTTTAATCATATCCAGGCCGATCATAAAGGCCTGCATCGGCATGATGAAAAAATGAAATAGGAAATACGGCCACAGTAATTGCAAAAAAACCGATGAAGTCTCTGATTTAAAAAATAACGACGTCAGCTGCGGCGCGAAAAAGTAGAAAATAGCAACAGCCGCAACGCCATAAACCAATGTAAGTTTCATGACTTGCTGCAGCATTTTTTGCAGTGTCGGATAATCTTTTTCCGAATGTGTCTTTGAAACTGCCGGGATGAGCACAATCAGCAAGGAATGGGCGATAAATGCCGGGAAAAAACCGATGGATACTGCCACGCCCATCAGCATCCCGAACTGCTCCGTCGCTGCAATGCTTGTCATGCCGGAATGTACCAGGCCGGCCTTAATGATAAACGGCTGAATCGCATTCGTGATGGCGTGAAACAGCCGCATCCCCGTCGTGGGAATTGACACCGCCATTAAATTGTTCCGAACTGCCTTGCGATTTAGATTGGAAAAAGGCTGTCGTTTGAGTTGCTGAAATTGAATGATAAACATAAAAATTAAATACAGGAACACGACGGTTTCGCTGCCAATTAATGTTGCAATGGCAACGAGCAGGGCGGATTCCGCGCTAAAATTAAAGAAGCGAAACAGAAGGAATAATGCAGCTAACTGGACGATTTTTCTCAGGAAGTTGGAGACAGCGATTTTCCCCATATTTTGCATCCCCATAAAATAGCCTCTGGCAACAGAGGTGAAGGAAATAACCGGGATGAGGAGTATGACGAGCCACCTAATATACGGGTGGTAAGTATCAAATACCGGAAGAAACGGAATGATGGCTGCGGCTAATAGAAGCAGAACACTGGTGAAGACAATCGTAATCGTCATAGCATGATAAAGAATATTCCGGTGAAAGCGCTCCTCCCTTTCAGCAATGAATTTGGAAATCGACACCGGCAACTCAAAGCTTGCCAGCAAAACAACGAGGAAAATCGTCGGCAAAATCGACATATATAAACCGAGACCATGGGAACCGAGTTCTCTGGCCAAAATCATATTCACCAAGACTTCAATGCCTTCCCCTAAAAAAGCGGAAGCTGCTAAAAAGAAAATTCCTTTATAATAAATACCCATTTCGTACTCCCCTTTATGTCCTTCTCTTATCCAACTTATGAGACAGGCATGACATTTAGTAGGGGGAATTTTTCAAAGTATGAAAAAAGGGCTGCCTGAGCCCTTCTATCCTAATTACTTTATTAAGGAATGCTTAAACGCATAAATAACCGCCTGAGTCCGGTCCTGCACATCCAGCTTGCTTAAAATATTGCTGACATGGGTTTTGACTGTTTTCAGGGCGATAAACAATTCATCAGCGATATCCTGATTGGTTTTCCCTTCAGCCATAAGGAGCAGAATTTCAAGCTCGCGGCTGGTCAGGTCTTCATGAAGCAGGTGCTGGGTTTTTTGGCGCATTTTCACCATCATTTTTCCAGTTACCTCAGGCTCAAGGACAGATTGGCCATGGTATGTAGCCCGGACTGCATTGGCAATTTCACTAGCTTTTGATGTCTTCAGCATATAGCTTGTCGCCCCGGCCTCAAGCGCAGGATATACTTTTTCATCATCGAGGAAGCTCGTCACAATGATGATCTTCGCCTCGGGCCATTGCTCGATAATTTGCCGGGTGGCCTCGATTCCGTCCATTTCTTTCATAACCAAATCCATTAAAATAATATCCGGGCGGAGTTCGAGTGCCAGCTCGATGCCTTTCTTACCATTATCGGCTTCACCGACAACTTCTATATCGGGCTGTGCTGATAAATACGAGGAAACCCCGATTCGCACCATTTCATGGTCATCGACAAACACTACTCTAATCATTTGTACCATCTCCATTAATCATCAAAGGAACCTTCACCTCAAGCCTGGTGCCTTTATTTTTCACACTGATTACCTTTAACGTCCCGCCGATTTCAAGGGCACGTTCATGCATATTCTGCATCCCGTAGGAACCAGCTTTCATTTCATTAACCTCGAAACCGACCCCGTCATCAACAATTCTTAAAATGACGAGATCATCCCGCTTTATGAGCAGAACCTCAAGGCTTTCAGCTTTTGAATGCCGAAGCGTGTTCGAAATCGACTCCTGCAGGATGCGGAAAAGATGATCTTCGACTCCTTTATCTAAAGGGAACGGTTCGGTTTTCCAATTAATTTCCATTGTTACCTTTTGAGATAATTCGATTAACAGCTCTTTAATTCCTTCCTGCAGCGATTTATTTTTTAAACCAACCGGCCGCAGATGTAAGAGAAGCGCGCGCATCTCCAGCTGTGATTGGTGAATCATTTCCTCAACAAGCTTCAATTGTTTTTCTTCCCGATTCGTCTCTGATTGCTGCTTCGTTTCATTAATGGCAGACATCAACATGGATGCGGCAAACAGCTGCTGGCTGACCGAATCGTGGAGCTCACGGGCAAGCCGGTTCCGCTCCTGTTCAATGATTTCCTGGATTCTTGATTCCTGGTCCTCGACTTTTTCCGTAGCAAGCCGCTGGGAGAGCTTCGCCTGCTCGGCGATTTGCCTGCCGATTTTTTCAATCCTTCCGGCAATCGACTGCATCTCCATAATCGAAGGCTTGTCTAAACTTGCATGTCTTCCCTCTTCTAATTGGCGGAGGGATTGATCAATAAAGAGAAATTGTTTTTTCCAAAAAAGGCCTGAAGCTATCCCTGCAATAATCCCGATGACAATGCTGAAGGCAGGAATAAAGATGACGGCGGGAATGTCCATGAAATGGCGGCCCCACAATTCTGACCAGCTGTTTGATGGAAAAACAATGAAAAAAACGGCACTGACAGTGAACGTGACAATAAAGGCTAACCCGATACTCCAGGCAATTTGCCGTCCTGTTGTACTCATATCCGGCTCACCTCTAAATTCCCGACAATCAGAGAGGTAAAGATTTTTACCTTTTGGTCTGCCTGGTCATATCCCGCTGTTTTCAGCTGGAATGAATGGTTAAAGTTTTTTGCTTCGCGGCTGCCGAACACCGTTGTGGTACCCGCTATGGAGGAGTGATGGACACTGACCTCCATTTCATAAGGAACGAGAATTTGAATATTCCCGATGAGGTTGCGGATGAAAATCACCGTTTCCCCTTTCGGCAGCACCGTAAAGCTTAAATCGACGATGGTGTCGCCAATTCCCGCCTGAATATTGACATCATTCCATTCGTAAACACCGTATGGCGTTTTCTGCTGTCCAAAAAAAAGATTTTCAAACAGCGGCTTTGATGCAATCAGTGTTTCTTCCTGCGGTTTTTGCTCCGCTTTTATCATTTCAGGTGCAATTTTCGCAGGCTGTTTTTTCGAATTTAAAAGCTGGATAAAAAAATGCAGTAATATAGCTAATAATAAAAATTTAAACGTCATCATATTGAGAATGCTGATGACAAAAATGATGATTCCTGCAAAGAAAAGCAATTTTCTAAACTTTTTTCCTGATCTTTTGCGTCCTAAATAAATCAATCCGCCCGAGATCAAAAGGGAGAATATCAGCCCTTTGTTAAAAAATAATATCTCTAACAGCAGAATGACCGCGCCAATCAAAACCAGCCAGCCGATATAATCATTTTTTGTGTTATTCAACATGGCTTCACCCTCCCTTTTCCTCTTTTTTATGGCTAAAAGGCGCAGAGATTCCTACGCCTTCTTTTTGCATTGTTCCAGCGGATTTCCCCGCTTTTCTCTTAGAATACCATATTTTTCTTAAATGGACTTGCTTTCATCTAATTTCATATCTTTTTCGAGCTGGGCAACCCTTGCATCAATCGTACTGCGGTAATATGAGCTGTTTACCTGATGCTCCAGTCGGTCAAGATAGTTTTCAATATCCTTAAATTTGGAATAGGATTGATCCGAATAAGTATTGGAATCCACCACCTGATTGATGCGATGGTTGGCGCGGGCGATATTTTCGCGGCCCATCAATTCCAGCCGGCGCAGATGCATATCTTTCAGCTTGTGCTTCATTTCCTGATATTTTCTTTCGAGCTCCCCAAGCTGGACTCTCACTTGATCAAGTGAAGTATTGAGGCGGGCTGCACGCTCTGCATATTGCTGGTGCTCTGCAGATGCAAATTGATATAACTCTGTTTCATCTGCTTTGGATGCAATTTCCGCTTGGTACTTTCTTTTTTCAGCTAACTCCTGGGACTGTTGATATTCTCTGGTAAACTCATCCTTCAATGCATATTGGCGTTCGAGAAGTTTTCGAACCTTCTCTGTTTCCTGCTCACATTGGCGCAGATATTGATTAAGCAGGGCAATAGGATTTTGCTTTTCCTTTTGATCAATCGCCTCGTGCAGATCCGCCATAATCGTATTTTTGATTCTTGTAAATAAATTTGTCATGTTTATTCTCTCCTTTTTGGTAAAAATTAACTTTAACTTGTCATTTGCGGCTGGGAAATAGTCAAATGCCCCGCAATTTATGTTTTTTATCTCTGAGTCCTTAATAGTGTTTCATTTCATTCCACTGTTTTTCGAAATTGACGAATGGGTCGCTTTCTTCTTTGATCTTAGTGGTTTTGTTCCCGTTCCATTTTTTATAAACGAGATATAGCACATAAGCCGCGCCGACACCGATGATTGCCGGTACGTTGTGGATAGAAGCTATCAGGACAATGAAGCCGACGATCCCAAGCCCGATTTTCGCACCTGTCGAATCCGTCTTTAAGAACTGCTTAACGATGAAGTACAGAATTGCCAGGCTGACGACCAACCCCACCATTGGACCAATTGTATTAAGCAGCACAATGGCGGCAATTCCGCCGGCTACCAGTAAACCAAATTTTTTCATTTGTTTTTCACTCCTTTCCTTTCTTGATTTCATCTTACCTTTTTTCTCTTTTTTCCATAATTGCGCCAGAGCTTGATTTTTAAATAGGTCCCAAGACGTAGAAAGAGTCAGACTCTTTTAGGAGACTGACCCTTTCTGGACATCTATTCAACTTCGGCATGTAGCTTTTACCTGCTTATTTAGTGATAAACATCTGTACCCAGTAATATCTGTAGGAACCGCCCTGTGCATATCCGACACCAATGCGGGTGTTGGAGCTTAAAATATTGGCGCGGTGGCCCGAGCTGTTCATCCAAGACTGAACTACAGCTGCCGGTGTCGTTTGTCCTGCCGCAATATTTTCTGCTGCTGAACGGTACGAGATGCCAAAATTCTTGATCATCACAAATGGACTACCATAGGTTGGACTGGTGTGGCTGAAATAGTTTTTGTCCCTCATGTCCATTGCCTTATAGCGCGCCACCCTTGAAAGTTCCCAGTCAAGTGTCATAGCAGGCAAACCATTTTTGGCACGCTCCTGATTCGTTAACGATACAACTTGGCTCTCAATCGATTTCACGCCGCTTAAATCAGGGATATTAACCTTTTGACCAGGATAAATCAAATTTGGATTTTTAAATTGCGGGTTTGCCTGAATAATCTCGGTAATGCCGACTTGGTACCTGACGGCAATTTTCCAAAGTGAATCGCCCGGTTGAACAGTATAGATTTGCTGGGCAAACGAGATGCTTGGAATGCAGAACAGTGATAGCAGAAACATAAAACCAAACCAAAAAGTTTTTTTCATTTTTTCGCCTCCTCCGAATATATATTTTTGATTTCAGGCTCAAAATATACAGGCAATGTAAAAATTAATGATGCCGTTGATGTTGGAGGCCGAAGCAGTGAGAAACCTTTCATGGATAACTTATATTATGTTGATTTTAGCCAGCTACCGTTTAACCCATTTAATCGTCTTTGATAAAATTACCGAATTCATCCGCAAGCCTTTTGTGAAAAAAGTGAAAGTGGAAACCGTGGACGGAACAGAAACAAAGGAAGTTCCAAAATCGATGTTTGGTTATCTTTTGAAATGTTACTGGTGTGCAGGCGTATGGAGCGCGATATTTCTTGGCACCGCTTATTTACTGTTTCCTAATGTCACCTTTGTGTTTATCTTGATTTTCTCGATTGCCGGCGGCCAGTCCATCATTGAAACCTTTGTGGGCGTCAATATTAAAAAAGTCGATTATTATTCCGAAATGAAAAAAAAAGACTAATCAAAACGAATAAAATGCACAAATACCATTGGAAAATTTTTTCTCCCGACCGCATATATTTTACAAAGGCTCGGGTACGCTGTTTGAGGGAACCCCGAGCTCTCTAAAAAGGGGGATATTCAAATGGCTGTTTGGTGGGTGACAACCATCGGTTTCGTGCTTAGTCTTGGTTTTGTTGGCGGCACACTTGTGCATTTTTTAAGGCGCGCCCTCAACTCAGAGGACGCAAAGCGAGTTGATAGGCTCGAAGAGGACCACAAGCCTCAGGAAAAAGCTTAACATTATTACATTACGAAATTGACATGGTAAGACCCCTGTGGAGAGCAGGGTTTTTTATTTTTTTGTATGATAGCGCCCTTTCATGGACATCTGGACCCATTTTTTCACCTACGCGGGCTGGCCATTTTACCTGGATCTTTTTTGCCCTTTATGAGCGACTAGAACTCTCCTTGTCACCCGTTAGACCGCTTTTTGGGCCTTAACGGGCGACTAGGCTCCTTCTTGTCACCCGTTACACCGCTTTTTTGACCCTAACGGGCGACTAGAACTCTCCTTGTCACCCGTTAGACCGCTTTTTGGGCCTTAA
>CAYNUT010000108.1:0-12248 GCA_964400595.1 uncultured Neobacillus sp.
CAAATAACAAAACAGCACCTCTCCATCAAATTAGAGGGTGCTGTTACTTTTTTCGCAAAAACCTCATTTACTTATGGTACGGTTCACCGCACCTGTTTAAGCAGCGGTTTTTAAATGAAAGGGGCCCCCTCTTAAGGCTCCCGCTCCTAATCTTTGTCCTTCTAAAATACTATATATTTTATTATTTTTTTTAGTCTGTTACGTCCTTCTCTCTTAATCCTTTGATAGCTATGGGGTCTGACTCCCGCTTAGTGATGAAATCCATTATCACATTTCGTATCATGTGGCATAGGCCCGTCCAGAGAATCCAGAAAGGCAACGGCCTGTTTGAGGTTCAACAAAAACAAATGGGCGAGATCCATGGAAAACCCATTTCGAACCACAACACGCATGATCGTTACCTCTTCCATATCTGGTGGCAATGGATAGGCAGGCACTTGCCAGCCGAACACACGCAATTGTCGAGACAAGTCATAAAGATTCCAGTTTAATGTATACCTATCTTTCAGCCGCCATGCGAAAACCGGAATATCCGAACCATCGGACAAAAGTTCGAACGGTTCCATCTCCTGAATCGCCTTGCTAAGAAAATGGGCGACTTTCTGAGAAGCCCTTTGCACCGCATAGTACCCATTTTTGCCTAAACGCAGGTAATTGTAATATTGCAGGAGCACTTGTGCGCCAGGACGAGAGAAATTCAAGGCAAAGGTCGGCATATTCCCGCCCAAATAGGATACGCGGAAAATGAGATCCTCTGGAAGATTTTCAGCTTCCCTCCATATGATCCAACCCAGCCCAGGATAGACTAATCCATATTTATGTCCGGAAACATTGATGGACTTCACCCTCGGTATTTGAAAATCCCAGACCAAGTCTGGTTGAAGAAACGGCGCTATAAATCCTCCCGAAGCCGCATCCACATGCATGGGAATGTCGAGACCAGTCCTCGCCTGTAAATCGTCCAACGCTTTCGCAATGGCAGCAACCGGTTCGTAAAGACCGGTATAGGTCTCACCGAGAATCGGCACCACACCAATCGTATTTTCATCCACGGCAGCGAGGACCCCATCGGGATCTAAATGGGGATGCTCCGGGCTAACCTTCACATATCGAGGTTCGACCTCCCAATAGTTCGCGAATTTTTCCCAAACAACTTGAACAGCAGAACTAAACACGATATTGGGGCGATCCACCGGCTTCCCTTCACTTTTGCGTGCTTTTTGCCAGCACCGCTTTAACGCAAGCCCCCCGAGCATACATGCTTCCGACGATCCAGTTGTTGAAACGCCCATCGTCGTAAGGGGGTTGGGCGAATGCCAGAGGTTGGCTAAAATTCGGACACACCGATTCTCGATTTCGGCTGTTTGCGGATACTCATCCTTGTCAATCATGTTTTTGTCGAATGATTTGGCATATAAGCGCTTTGCATCAGGCTCCATCCATGTACTCACGAATGTTGCAAGATTCAGGCGGGCATTTCCATCAAGAGCAATTTCATCATGGACGATTTGATACGCTGTTTCGGGTAACATGCCTTTATCGGGCATTTGAAAGCGTGGAACGACTAATTCTCCTTCGCGGACAAACAGAGGATTCACAGAAAATTCGTGAGGCAGTTCCATTTGTACGTGACGTGGTAGCCATTGTTGCTTATCTAGCATTACCTCTTTTCCATCGCGTGCATCGTTTTGAACTTCTGCTTTTCGATCCTGTGGCATACAAGTCCTCCTTCATTTATTGTTTAACTATCATATTATTTACAAAAAAGCATTTGGTAAACCAAGGGAACGATTCTAATAAAAGGTGCTGTCACTGCCCGAATAATGTAGATGAATTCGATAAAATACGGAAGTAATAGGCACCTATGTCTTTGCCCCAACTCTGAAGGAGGTGTTCCTATAACAAGGATGCAGTTGATTTAAAACTCATACGATAACGGATATCAGGAAAATTGTAGAAAAAAAATCCCTATTTATAGTAAGGCTCACCGCTCCTGTTTAACCGGCAGTTTATTTAATTTAGGAAAAGAATGTTTGAAAATATTTATAACATATACATGCAAAAAAATGCCTGTTCAGTTTAATTGAACTAGGCACTTTTTTATATACAAAATTTAATTCACTTTATGCTTTCTCATGCTTTCTCGAAAAAATCTTTTTGGTTCTTAGAGTGTTTATTAATATATTTCAAAATGCTATTGAAGCGATTGTACCTTGGAAACAACAACGATAAGTGAACCTGCATTTTGATGGCGAATCAATACCCTTTTACTTCCATATTCAAACACCTCATATAAAAACTTATCTCTTTTTTACTTCCAATTAGAAATCAACATTAAGAGCCAGATGTCTCAACCATAAAATACAGTATCATCTATACAGTATTTCAGTATTAGGAGAAATCTGACTCTAATAGGTTATTAAATTGTTAATTTAGTACCTTTACAACTGCTTGACCAATAACTAAGTAACCATTAACGTTACAACGGAACTCTAAAGCTTGCTCACCTGCAGTCCATGTAAAGTTTGATCTTTCAAATTTAAACTGCCCTTGCTTCGCTTGGTTATAATACCCATTATTACTGCTTAATGCTTTAACCCCGTTTAACTGGGCAGTATCCAAATCAAATTGGTTAGCTTGGAACCCTTCAGGCAAATCTACACGAAGTGTAAATACTCCTGTATTTGGTTTAATTACGTTTGGAGTTACTTTAATAGAAGCTGGAATGAAAACAGAAAATGTCTTTTTCATTATTTGAAGATTTCCAGCATAGTCGGTTGCAAAAATCGTAACAGTGTATTCTCCAGGCTTGTTTAAGATGATTTGATTTAAGCTATTCACAACTTTTCCCAAAGGATCATTAGGAGCAGTGAATAGTACCTTTTCACTTACCATCCCAGATAAATAATCCTTTGTTTCATAATCTAACTGGAATGTACTTCCCAATTTATAATAGTCATTAAAATTGGTAGTGATTACTGGTGCTGTTTTGTCCACCTTTACTTCCACTTTCTTGACATCTTCTTTATTGCCTACTTGGTCAATTGAGTAGAATGAAACCTCGTTGATCCCCTCTCTTTCAACTGTGAAGGAGGTCCCCTCCACATAATCCGAGCCATTAATGGAGTAATAGGTTTTCGCTAATCCACTCTCACTGTCAGTTGCTGATAAATTCACTTTTACGTTTTTATTAACCCATTCAGTTGGTACATCTGACTTTGTTTCTGGTGCGGTTTTGTCCACTCTCACTTCGACTGTTTTGACATCTTCTTTATTGCCTACTTGGTCGATAGAGTAGAATGAAACCTCATTGATTCCCTCTCGTTCAACTGTGAAGGAGGTTCCTTCCACATAATCAGAGTCATTGATCGAGTAATAGGTTTTTGCTACTCCGCTTTCACTATCGGCTGCTGATAAATTCACCTGTACGTCCTTATTTACCCATTCAGTTGGTACATCTGCCTTTGTTTCAGGTGTGGTTTTGTCCACTCTCACTTCGACTGTTTTGACATCTTCTTTATTGCCTGCTTGGTCAATTGAGTAGAATGAAACCTTGTTGATTCCCTCTTGCTCAACCGTGAAGGAGGTTCCTTCCACAAAATCAGAGCCATTGGTCGAGTAATAAGTTTTTGCTACACCTGATTCATTATCTGTTGCCGTTAATTTTACCGTCTGGCTTTCCTTTGTCCAATTAGGTGCTGCATCTGCTGTTGTTACAGGTGGTAACGTATCTGTAATTAACTTGGCGATAACAGAATTAGATGGACCAGATTCCCCAAATGAATTGCTATAAGAAGTAACGTAATACTCATGATTTTTATATGAAAGATTGGATAAAGTATACGAAAGATTGTTTATATTATTTGCAAGCAACACCGGTATACCATCCACTAACTCGTAGATATTATATCCATTTGCATATGTGACAAAATTCCAGGATATCACCGCACTAGCTGGACCAGTGACCTTCACTGTTGCAATAGGTGACGGCATGTCTGGGTAGATAATATTTTCAGATACTAGATTAGACAAACCTGACTCTCCAAATCGGGTACTATAAGCCGTGACTTGATACAAATGGGGCTCTTCAGATAAGTTGTAGGCAGTGTAGCTAGTAGCGGTCCCCTTATAAAGTAAAACCTTCGTATCCCCTTTTAATTCATATATGTGATATTCATTTGCCCATGAAACTGAATTCCATGAAAGGGTTACGTTATTTGCATTGAAAATCGTTCCCTGAAGTGCTGGTGCTTGAACAATTGGCCAAGCTAAATTGAAACTTACCGTGCCACCTATTGGGGATTCACCAAAACGGCTGCTATAGGAATGCACCACATAGATATAATCACCTTCTGGCATATTAGTAAAGGTGGTTGATGTTCCTGTCACTGTTTTCTTCAATACCTCTTGCCCGTCTATAATTTGATAGATATTGTATCCTGTTGCATATGAAGCAGCATTCCATTTTAAGGTAATATCATTTCCATTTACAATAGAGTATGTGGCAACTGGCGCCTGCATGATTGGAAATACTAGGGTAAATGAAACATCACTGCCATTTTCCGACTCTCCAAAACGACTGCTGTAGGAATGCACTTCATATTGGTAATCACCTTCCGGCATGTTTGCAAGAGTTAAAGAAGTGCCTGTAACCGTTTTTATTAAGATTATTTGCCCATCAATTCTTTGGTAAATATTATAGGCTGTTGCATAAGTGGTTGACGGCCAGCTTAAAACAATATCATTTCCATTTGTAATATTTTTTGTAAGACTTAAAGGTGCCTGCATAGTTGGAAAAACGATTGAAAGTGAAACAACACTGCCATTAGTAGTTTCCCCAAAACGATCACTGATGGTATGAACTTCATAGGTGTAAGCACCTTCTGGCATGTTTACAAGAGTAGTAGAAGTTCCTGTAACCGTTTTTAGGTATTGTAATTTCCCATCTACATTTTGATAAATACTATACGACGTTCCATAGGTAGAAGTATTCCACTTCAAAGTAATATCATTTCCGTTCGCAATGCTAAAAGTCAAATTGCTTGGTGCTTGAACTTCTGGAAAAGTAATCGTGAAACTTGCACTGCTTCCTTGCTCTGATTCACCAAAACGACTGCTGTAGGAATGGACCACATACGTGTGGGTTCCTTCAGTAACCTTTGAAAAAGTCGTATAAGCAGTTGTTACAGTTCTTTGAAATACTTCCTGACCATCAATGATTTCATAAACGTTATAGCTTGTTGCATAAGGAACAGAATCCCATTTCAAAGCAATATCACTTATATTTGGAGTAGTTCCAGAAAGGTTCGTTGGTGCAGTCATAGTAGGCCAAACTAATGTGAATTGTGCTTCAGCTCCTTGGGGTGATTCACCTAATAGTGAGTAATAGGAATCTACTATATAATCATAGTCCCCTGCGGGCTGATTCGTATAAGTCACACTTGTTCCAGTAACCGTACTTTGTAAGATTTTAAAACCAGCAACAACCTTATAGATTTTATAATTGGTTGCATATTGAACTGGGCTCCAAGTCAATTTAATGTCATTGCCGTTTGAAATGGTATAGGCAAGATTGGTTGGCGTACCCATTGCTTGGCCAGCTAAAGTAAGGGATACCGAACTGCCGTCACTTGACTCACCAAATCTTGAAGAGTACGAATGAATTTCGTACTGATATTGACCTGCCGGCATACTCGTATAATTAATACTTGTACCTGATACCGTGTTTTTAAGAGTTTTTGCCCCGTTTACAATTTGATAAACCTTATAGGAAGTTGCATATGGTGATGCATCCCAACTAATTGAAAAACTGGTAGGACTCATTATGTTAGATACTTGATTTGCTGGTGCCACCATTGTTGGCAATATAAGGGGAAAAGAAAGAGAGGCTCCTTCAGCAGATTCCCCAAAACGGCTATTGAATGAATATACTTGATAGCTATAATCCCCTGCCGGCATATTGGTATAGGATATGGAAGTACCAGTAACTGTACTCTTTAAAACCTTTTGTCCATTCACAATTTGATAGATTCGATAATTTGTAGCATTTGCAGCTGGTTGCCAGGTTAAAGAAATATCGTTTCCATTACTAATCTGGTAGTTGAATCCGGCTGGTTTTTCCATAATAACAGGATCCAGTGTTAACGAAACATCGCTGCCCACCTCTGACTCACCAAAACGACTGCTATTCGATGTAATCTCATATTTATAATCTCCTGCAGGCATATTAGTAAAGGTAGCCGTTGTATTGGTTACTGTACTTTTCAATACTCGCTGACCATCGATAATTTGATAAACATTATAGCTGTCAGCATAAGAAGCCGAAGCCCATGATAAAACAATATCATTCAAGTTTTTTATTGTAGAAACGGCATTGCTAGGTGGTAGCATTGACACATTACTTACACTTAGACTAATAGATGCAGCTGTTCCAGATTGCCCAAACCGGGCACTTACAGAATAAACCTTATATTCGTAGTCCCCTTGTGCCATATTTGTAAATTGGGCACTTGTTGTTGTAACAGATTTCTGATAAACTTCATGTCCATTAATAACCTGATAGATTTTATAACTATTGGCATAGGTTGCTGCTATCCATTTTAAATTGATATCACTGCCATTTGTTAAAGTAAAAGTTAGATTTGTAGGTTCTTTCATTACTGGATAAACAACATTTACATCGATTGGTGTTGAAGTGGTTGACTCCCCATACAGCGAATTTACAGCTGAAACCACATAGGTATACGTCCCTTCATTCGCATTTACAATAGTGTAAGAACGGGAGGTAGTGGTTGTTAAGAGCTTTTTTGTCCCATCTTGGGCTAATTGGTAAACCTTATAATTTTCAGCATAGGAAGAGGCTCCCCAATTAAGGACAATGTCATTTCCATTTTGAATAGTTTTGGTTAAAGAGGTTGGTGCTACCATTGTTGGATAACTAATGGTAACATTCACCGGGGCACATGGACCTGATTCACCATTTGTGCTCAATGTCGAAACAACATAACTGTAAGTACCTTCAGATAAATTGTTTAAAGAATAACTGTTGGTTGTTGCCTTACCAAGTAAGATTAGCTGTCCATCGGTAATTTCGTAAACATTGTAACCTGTTGCACCATAGACAGAACTCCATACTAAATTTCCATCATCCGGGGTAGTTGCCTTATAAGCAAGATTGCTTGGTGGCAAAAGAACTCCACTGTCTGCGGCGAATGCATTCCCTAACGGTGAAACAAGCTGGATCAAAAGAAGCAGTAAAGCAATCATTGAACCGAACTTTCTTTTTCTACCTATCATAATCTCCACCTCTCCTGTAAAAAAGGCCATAAAAAAGGAACCTCAAACAAGGTCCATAGATCAGTAGAACTATGATTCCTTGTGGCAACCGGCTGCCTTCCACAAGAAATATTTCTCATAGGTCAGGCCCTTGGCTTTGCGTCTCATAGTTTCCTATGATTTGCCTTTTTCACTTGGTAATTTTGTGACTTTAAGTCTATCATAATCACTTTCGTCCCATAATTAAATAGGTAGTTTTACTTATTACCTATTAAAAAATACCTAGTCCGCTTCTCATATCATTTTAAATCAAAAATGGATGCGGATTTAAAATGATATTCTTGTATTTGGAAAGTAAAAAATGCGATAAACGGTAATTAAAAATGTAACCACTCGCCAACATTCTTTTTAAATTTGTAGTAAAGATTCTTTGTAGCGATGACTATCTCCATTAAAAACAACAAGGTAAGAATGATGAATCAGGCGGTCAATGACTGCTTCTGTCGGAGGTTTTCTATTTATTATCTAACTTCAAGTGACTAGATCCTTCTAGGTTCTCTCTTTACAATTTCAAAAGGAAAAACCTCATTTACTTATCGAAAATCTATTTAGGTAAAATGGTTATTTCATTGATTCAATTTTCATATATCAGGTACGTTGGAAACCTTTCAGTCTGTCATAGCTTTTTGAACAACATGACTGTCTACATATTGTTTAAATTTAATTATTTTTCCATTTTTCAGCTTCCAAACGTGTGAAAAATCTGCTTGAAAAGCTTTTCCAGTTTTTTTATACGTTCCTGAATAAACTCCTTCAGCAATGATGATATCCTTATCTTTTACTTCATGATACGCATGCACACTTGCTTTAAAATCGCTCCATTCTGATATCAAACGGTTAAAAACATTCGCTAAGATAGCATCTGCCCCGATGTAGGTCCCTCCATACGGAAACCCTGCTGCTTCTGTCCATTCCACATCCTCTGCAAGTGCCGCAAGCAAATGCTGAGCATTTTCCGAAGCTGGACCTTCATAGGTGCTGCGAATAATTTCTAAATTCGGCCGTAAGCTCATTTGTTTTCCCTCCGAATGCAGCTGCTATAAGTTCTAGATCAATATCAACTGCTTTATCTTAATAAAATTTCACAACATCTTCAAAAGGCTGGAATGTTCTTTCACCAGGTTCATCGTTGGGCTCACCAAATGGCATTTGTGCTACTAAGGCCCATTCAGCTGGAATATTCCATGTTGCCTTCACTTCTTCATCAATAATCGAATTATAGTGCTGTAAAGATGCTCCAATACCCTCTGCTGTGAAAGACAACCATACCGCATATTGCAGCATTGCACTTCCTTGATGTGACCAATAAGGGAAATTTTCTTTATAGGACGGTGCCTTTTCTTGCATTTTCTTTACCGTTTCTTGATTTTCGAAAAATAAAACCGTTCCTGCTCCATCTCGAAATCCCTGTAATCTTTCAATGGTTGCTCCAAAGCTTTCCTCGGGAACAAGTGGACGGAGAGTTTCTTTTACGATATCCCAGAACTTTTCATGCTCATTGTCCATAAGTACAACCATGCGCCCGCTTTGCATATTAAAAGAAGATGGTGCATTTAAAGCAGTTTTGATTACTTCATTGATTTTTTCTTTTGTAATATTTTCATTCCTTTTCACCTTACGAATAGAACGACGATTGATGATTGCTTCTTTTAAAGTAGTTGCATTGGTTGTAGTTATAGTAGTGGTTGACATTTTAATTCCTCCAAATTTTGTTTGATTTTAAATATAATTGCTTGAGCAGGTTGGACATTTATTTTAGAACATACCTGCTTATCATAGTCCTGTAATCTGTTATCATCTGGGACTAGCAATAACCATCCATATTACACTGCATTCCCTCAAGGTCATTTGCTTTGTTTTTTTCCAATTCCTTATCAATGACTTGTGCCAATCTTTCCTTGGAAGCTAATCCTTGAATCACTTCTTCACCAATCACAAATGTTGGAACAGCTGAAATTTCCGCTTCATCATAAGCATGTTTTAAAGCTTCTTGTTGGGCTTCACGGTATTTCCGTGATACTAATGCTTCCTTAAAGGATTCCTTGGAAAGCCCTGCTTCACCAGCTATGTTTGTCAGTACTTCGATGTCCTCAATGTTTTGTTCTTCTTGGAAAAACGCACTGAAAACTTTGTGATGGTACTCGTTTCCCTTCCCGTGCTCTTTCGCAAAATGGTACCCCTCAAAAGCCAAATTGGTATAGGGATGAGGAGAAACACGCGGTAAACGCATATCAATACCTAACTTCTTTGCAACAGGCAGAATATAGGAATCCCAAGAGCTTAATTTTGCAGGATCTTGCCATGGGTCAATTTTAGGATATGGACTCGGACGCAGCTCAAATGGCATCCATTCTACCTCTACATCTTTTTCCCTTACGATTTCATCTAAAGGACCTTTTCCTAAAAAACAAAATGGACATATGAAATCCGAATAGACTTTAATTTTTACAGTCACTTAGGTTCTCACCTTTCTCATTATTATTTTCGTTGTAATATAAACAGTTACAACAAGGTGTAAAAAAAATGTACGTCTCCATACAGAGAACTGCACACGGATATAAATTTATTGTGAAGAATTTATCCTATTTATTAATGTTGTATCGACTTGTTCAATGGTAATATTTTCTAGAACACTTTCCATTGCTTCTTGTGCTTGAAGTAAAATAACCTCTAAAACATTTTGAATGTTAGCACCTATTGGACAATCGGGATTTGGCTGCTCATGAATATGAAATAAGTTTTCTTCTTTTACAACGTTAACTGAACGATACACATCTAATAGCGTAATATCACATAAATCTTCCAAAAGAGAAGCGCCTCCTGATCCACGGCGGACTTGAACCAGCCCAGCTTTCTTTAAATAGGACAAGATTTGTCGAATCACAACTGGGTTTGTATTTACACTTCCTGCCATAAATTCTGAAGTACAAATGGCTGCTGGATTATTTTTTATAAGAGATAAAATATGAACAGCAATTGTAAAGCGGCTGCTAATTTTCAAATTCTTCACCCCTTTAGTTGTAATCATTATAGTTACAGCAAAAATGAAAGTCAACTAGTTTGTGCTAAAAACGTCTTTTCCATAACCTTTTTCAGCTTGAGTCTCAGTTGAATCGCAGACAAAGCTAAAAACCTTTTCACTTGTGGTACAGTTTACCGCGATCCTTCTAAATGTGCTTTTAATAAGTCCTTGAAAATACGGAATTGGTTGGGTATTCTTATATCAAATCTCCATTTAAGGATGTGTTTAACCTGCGATTAAATAAATATATTTCCGAGTCTGGAAAAACATCTAGACGCGGAGCAGATAAATTGATTAGTGAAGGAAGAGTAACCATTAACGGTAAAGTTGCCAAAATCGGCAGCCAAGTTGAACCTGGTGATGATGTACGTGTAAGCGGAAATCCTATCAGGGTAGCCAGGAATTATGTCTATATCGCATTAAATAAACCTGTAGGTATTACTAGCACAACAGAAAAAAATGTTAAAGGAAATATCATTGATTTAGTCAACCATCCATTAAGAATATTTAATATAGGCCGACTTGATAAAGATTCTGATGGGTTGATACTCCTCACTAACGATGGAGATATCGTCAATGAAATCTTGCGTGCTGAAAATAAGCATGAAAAGGAATATATTGTTACAGTAGATAAACCGATTACTCCTGAGTTTTTAAAAAGAATGGCAGGAGGCGTAAAAATTTTAGGTACAAAAACGCTGCCTTGCGAAGTTATTCAGCTTTCTAAATATGTCTTTCAAATCACATTAACACAAGGCTTAAATCGGCAAATTCGTCGCATGTGTGAAGCCCTAGGATATGACGTTTATAGACTGCAGCGAACTCGAATCATGAATATTCATTTAGGTAACCTTCCTGTTGGACAATGGAGGGATTTATCAAAGAAAGAGCGTAAGCAATTATTTCATGATTTAAACTATGAGCCTAAGGAATGGTAAAGAAATAAAGATGGAGTCAACGTAAAACTATTGCTCCATCTTTATTTTTTTTTTCAATATTTAAGATCTGTGCTATTATGCAGGACTGACTGTTGTTAGCTTTCCCCTTACTTCTATCTATACCATTAAAAACCGCATTTACTTGTGGTAGGATTCTACGTTAAAAATCAAAATAAGGATATTTATTTGTGTTAATAGAAGTGAGATTAACATTTTATAAAATAATTTACTTACATACAATCACTTCGCGAGTAAATGATCCTTTCTTAACGATAGCTCGGTCGATAATAACAAATCCTTCGTTTATGAGAATTTCATCGATTGGTTCAACGGTTACCACAACGACTTTTCTAGCAAACCTGCGCGCACTTCGGAACATTTCGGTCTGCTCTTCAGGTGTTATGACAGAACACAAATTGTAGGGTAAATCGACAATCGCTACATCATATTGATTTGTGATGTCACGGATATCTGTTAATTTCACTTCTCCGGAAAGCCCGAAATGGGCAATATTCTCTCTAGCTCCACCAAGAATAAGAGGGTTCCTGTCGCTCCCCACTATGTCAATCCCCATCGATAAGGCTTCCACTAGTACGGTCCCAATCCCACAGCAAGGGTCAATTGCCTTTATACCACTTGGATTAGGAATGGCGATATTCACAACTGCTCTTGCCACACGTGTGTTAAGCGCAGTGGAGTAACTATGCGGCTTCTGTTGATGTCGAAACCAAACAGACTCACTTTTAACATAATCACCGAATACCCATCTTCCGTTTAAATTCATGACGCCAAACAATCGCTTTGGGTGATGAATATCAGCCACACCATTGATATGTAATCCAATTTCCTTCTCAATTGCACGTCGGTTCTCAAATCCTTCCTCTACAGTTTTTGAAGGACCACCACTTTTTACATAAATCACTTTAAACGTTGCACCAGTTACTTGAAGGGTT
>CAYNUT010000109.1:0-12224 GCA_964400595.1 uncultured Neobacillus sp.
CCCTGCTCATTGCCCGAAAAGCGAAAAAAAGCATGCAAACGGTAAATGAGGGCCCCTCTCATTGCCCGAAAAGCGAAAAAAAGCATGCAAACGGTAAATGAGGGCCCCTCTCATTGCCCGAAAAGCAAAAAAGAAAGCTCAAGCGGTAAATGGGCGGGTTTTTTACTTGAATAACGACACAGCCTTTAAAAAAGGAAGAACAACAAATGAAAATTAAGGTGAAGACAACGATTGACCAAAGCGAGACTTTTGAGCTGACGGTGTTTGGCCGCGGGTACCAAAAAGGGGATGCTTTTTTCCTCCAGTATGAAGAAGTGCTCGAGGAAGGCAGTGTCCGCACAATTGTCAAGGCGGCCGGGAAGGAAGCACTCATCCTAAGGAGCGGTGCAGTGAAAATGCGCCTTCCCTTCCTGCTTCATGCGAAGCAGCGCGGCAGCTATGAAATGCCCTTTGGTGTATTTGAAACAGAGACTTTGGCGAAACGAATTGAACATTCCGAAGGCCGGATTGAAATCCTATATGATTTTACAATGCATGGCGCACACGCCGGTACATATCATTTAGAAATAACCTATCAGGAGGAGCAATAATGAATATTGTTGAACAGATGCAAATGAAATTAAAGGAGGAAATCCGTGCGGCTGTGCTTAAGGCGGGCCTTGCTGCAGAGGAGCAGATCCCGGATGTCATTCTTGAAACCCCGAAGGAAAAAGCACACGGCGACTATTCAACCAATATGGCCATGCAGCTTGCCCGCGTGGCAAAGAAGGCGCCAAGAGCAATTGCCGAAGCCCTGGTTGAAAACTTTGACCGCTCGAAGGCTTCAATTCAAAAAATTGAACTCGCAGGTCCGGGGTTTATTAATTTTTATATGAACAACAGCTACCTAGCCGGCTTAATCCCAGTGGTGCTCGAAACTGGGGACAAATACGGCGAAACCACTGTTGGCGGCCGGCAGAAAATCCAGGTCGAGTTCGTATCAGCCAACCCTACAGGTGACCTTCATCTTGGCCATGCCCGCGGTGCGGCCGTCGGAGACTCGCTTTGCAATATTTTGGCCAAAGCAGGCTACGATGTCTCCCGTGAATACTATATTAACGATGCAGGAAACCAGATTAACAATCTGGCATTGTCGGTTGAGGCCCGCTATTTTCAAGCGCTTGGTCTGGAAAAAGAAATGCCGGAGGACGGCTACCATGGTGCTGATATCATTGGCATTGGACAGAGCTTGGCTGAAGAGTTTGGCGACAAGTATATCCACGCTGCCGCCGAAGAGCGTTTCGAATTTTTCCGTGAGTACGGTTTGAAATATGAAATGGCAAAATTGAAGAAAGACCTTGAGGATTTCCGCGTGGGCTTTGATGTCTGGTTCTCGGAGACCTCCCTTTATCAAAATGGCAAAATCGACGAGGCGCTAGCTGCGCTCAAGGAAAGCGGCTATATCTATGAACAGGATGGTGCAACCTGGCTGCGTTCCACTGATTTGGGCGACGACAAGGACCGCGTCCTCATTAAGCAGGACGGCTCATACACGTACCTTACTCCGGACATCGCCTACCATAAGGACAAGCTGAACCGCGGCTTTGAGAAATTAATCAATATTTGGGGCGCGGACCATCACGGCTACATCCCGAGGATGAAAGCGGCAATCCAGGCGCTGGGTTATGACCGCGAGGCGCTCGAAGTTGAAATTATCCAGCTCGTCCACCTTTATAAAAACGGCGAGAAGATGAAGATGAGCAAAAGAACCGGAAAGGCTGTTACGATGCGTGATTTGGTCGATGAGGTCGGCCTCGATGCGACCCGCTACTTCTTTGCGATGCGCAGCTCGGACACACACATGGATTTTGACCTGGACTTGGCCGTGTCCCAGTCGAATGAAAATCCAGTTTACTATGCCCAGTACGCCCACGCCCGCATTTGCAGCATTCTGCGAACCGGTGCTGAGCAGGGGATAAATGTGGATTCTGCGGCTGATTTTTCGCTCGTGGCTTCCGAAAAGGAAATTGATTTATTGAAAAAGCTGGGCGAGTTCCCGCTGGCCGTAGGGGAGGCCGCACTGAAGCGTGTACCGCACCGGATTACCAACTATATTTTTGAATTAGCCTCGACTTTCCATAGTTTTTACAATGCGGAAAAAGTGCTTGACACCGAGCAGCCCGAACGTACGAAAGCGCGACTCGCACTCGTAAAGGCCGTGCAAATTACCATGAAAAATGCACTTGCCCTAATCGGGGTTTCGGCGCCAGAAAAAATGTAAAAAAATGAATATCCTCCAGAAAAATACAAATAGTAGTAGTAGAGTATTTTTCAGAAAGAGGAGTGAACCCGCACGAATGAATGTAGGAAGAGCAAAGGAAATCCTGGAATCCGCCGATATGATTCATGTGAGCTATGAAGGTACGCCGGTTATTATTCAGCATGTGGATGAGACCACGAAAATGGCGCGGATTTATTCAAGGCAGGATCCAGAGAATGAAAAAGATGTTCCAGTGCTGAACTTAATAGAAGAATAAGGAAAGCGGAAGCGGGAAGTACACTAGCCGCTTGACGCAGTAGCCTGACATTAAAAAGAGTCTCCGGCAGCTTCCGGGGACTCTTTTCCGTTATAAAAAATAAGACAATGCGCCGGCGAGGACTTCTTTAGCTGACCTGAATAAATTGGGATTCATAAACTCGGCCAGTGTGAGCGTCTTGGAGTCGGAGATATCTTTTTGCAAAATTTCTTTCACAAGTGAAATAAAGGCCGGGTCATATATTAAGCAGTTAATTTCCTTGTTTAAAAACAAGCTCCGTTTGTCAAAATTGGCAGTGCCGATATCGCAGACTTTGCCATCGACCACGATGGTTTTGGCATGATAAAACCCTTTTTTATATTGATAAACCACCGCTCCTTCCCGCAGCAGCCTTCTTAAATAACGGTAGGAAGCTTCCTGAACGAGTATATGGTCTGATTTATAAGGCACGATAACTGTTATCCGGACACCCCGGGCAATTGCGTTGATGAGCTCATGAAAAAGCCTGTGGCTGGGAATGAAATAGGGCGTGCCGATCATCAGCGAATGTTCCGCTTTTTTCACCAAGGAGATAAACAGTTCTTCAAGCTGGCCGGCCTCTGTCGGCATAAATCGGTGGCGCACCGCACCCGCCGCAAGCTGCGGAAAATAATCGGGATGGCTCTGCAAATCTACCCCAGCATACTCTCGCCAATCGAGGAAAAACTCGCTTTGTAAAAAATTAACGCTCTCAGCGGTGATTTTCACATGGTAATCGCGCCAAGGACTTAAATCTGGATCACCATCAATATATTCCTTGCCAATATTAAAGCCGCCAAGATAGCCAATCCGGCCGTCAATAATCGTTATTTTCCTGTGGTTCCGAACCTGGGTCGAATAAAACAGGAAGGGGAGCCGGATCCGATTGCTAAACGCAAATTCGACCCCCGCCTCCTTCAGAGACATGATTGTTTTCTTTTTTACCTTCAAACTGCCGAGACGGTCGAGCAGCAGGCGGACCTCGACGCCGGCCGCCGCCTTTTCTTTTAACAGCGTGAAAAAGTCCCTGCTGAAGGCATCCTCTTTGACAATATAAAACACGATGTGAATATGTTTTTTCGCGCTGCGAATCTCGCTGAAATAATCGGGGAACAGCTTTGGCCCGTGCGTGAAAATCTGGAAATCGCCGTGAAGCATGCCGGTTTCGGTTTTTCTTGCAAGCGCAAGATGCTTCTTGCGGCCTAACCAAAAATCGAGAACAAGCCAAATAATGATAAGAAGGATGAATCCGCTCAAAAATACCATGTCAAATCTTTCCCCCAATTCGTTTCGTTAGTTTATCCAAGAGTAATGTTTTCTATGATTCGAGGAAATTAAGCAAAAATCGTTGACTGAGTGCTCGCTCACTATATAATAGAGTTAAAGTTATGTTCAGAAAATTATTTATTTTCAACAACTTGAAAAAACATTGGGGAGAAGAAAACAAAGAAAGGGGTGTTTTAGATGAATGGACTTTTATGGATTAATCTTGTTGCGTTTTTGGCTGTAACCGCTTACGCAATCAGCCTGTTCGTCTATGTGGTCAAAACTCGCATCCAATACATCAAGCTTGGAAAAAAAGTCGAGTTTGACAACAATGTCAAGGAGCGGCTGCAGAAAATCTGGGTCAATGTCTTTGGACAGAAAAAGCTGTTAAAGGATAAGAAAAGTGGTGCCATCCACGTCATGTTTTTCTACGGCTTCATTCTCGTCCAATTTGGCGCGATTGATTTTATCTGGAAAGGGTTGGTTCCGGGCTCACACCTGCCGCTCGGGCCTTTGTATCCAGGGTTCACCTTTTTCCAGGAAATTGTTACATTAGTAATCTTGGTTGCCGTCATCTGGGCGTTTTACCGCCGTTATGTCGAAAAATTAGTCCGCCTGAAACGGAATTTCAAATCAGGCCTTGTGCTGATTTTTATCGGCGGCCTGATGGTGTCGGTCTTGCTCGGAAATGGGATGGGGATGATTTGGCACGGGGAGGAGGCCTCCTGGACTGAGCCGGTTGCTTCTGTCATTGCAATGGGATTCTTCTGGCTCGGCGAAACAGCTTCCACAGTGATTTTCTATATTGCATGGTGGTGGCACTTATTATTCCTGTTATCTTTCTTAGTGTATGTTCCGCAGTCCAAGCATGCGCACTTAATCGCCGGTCCGGTCAATGTCTATTTCAACCGTTTGGAAAAACCGGGCAAATTGAAAAAAGTTGATTTTGAAGATGAATCGCAGGATTCCTTTGGCGTTGGAAAAATTGAAGACTTCACCCAGCTGCAATTGGTTGACCTGTACGCCTGCGTTGAGTGCGGGCGCTGCACAAACATGTGTCCGGCAACTGGCACAGGCAAAATGCTCTCGCCGATGGATTTGATTGTGAAGCTTCGGGATCATTTAACCAATTACGGCGCTTCCATCACGTCGAAGCAGCCATGGGTTCCGACGTTTGCTTTTTCAGGAACAGAAGGCAACCAGATTGCGCTTGCTGCAGTTGGCCAGGGAGCAAAGGAAAGTGCTGCTGCCGCTGCCGCTGCTTATAATCCGAGCCTGATCGGTGATGTCATTACCGAAGAGGAAATCTGGGCTTGTACAACATGCCGCAACTGTGAGGACCAATGTCCAGTCATGAACGAGCATGTTGATAAAATCATCGACCTGCGCCGTTATTTAGTTTTAACAGAAGGAAAACTGGACGCAGACGCCCAGCGCGCGATGACGAATATTGAACGCCAGGGCAATCCTTGGGGATTAAACCGCAAGGAGCGCGAAAGCTGGCGTGAAGTCCGCGGCGATGTTCATATTCCAACGGTAAAAGAAATGAACAAGGCGGGCGAAGAATTCGAGTATTTATTCTGGGTCGGTTCAATGGGTTCCTACGATAATCGCAGCCAGAAGATTGCTTTATCGTTTGCGAAACTGCTGAATGAAGCTGGTGTGAAGTTTGCCATCCTTGGCAATAAAGAAAAGAACTCCGGCGACACTGCACGCCGCTTGGGAAATGAGTTCCTGTTCCAGGAGCTGGCAGCAAAAAATATAGAGGAAATGGAAAAGGCTGAGGTCAAGAAAATTGTTACGATCGACCCGCATGCATATAATACGTTCAAAAATGAATACCCTGATTTCGGCCTGCAGGCGGAAGTTTACCACCATACTGAGGTTCTTTACGAGCTGGTGCGGGATGGCCGTTTAGTTCCGAAGCATGCGGTAAACGAAACGATTACCTTCCATGATTCCTGCTACTTAGGCCGCTACAATGAAGTGTATGACCCGCCGCGTGAAATTTTGAAGACGATCCCTGGCGTGAAGCTGGTGGAAATGGAGCGGAACCGCGAAAAGGGCATGTGCTGCGGCGCTGGAGGCGGATTGATGTGGATGGAGGAAGAAACCGGACACCGCATCAACGTGGCGAGGACAGAACAAGCTTTGTCCGTGAATCCTTCCATTATCAGCTCCGGATGTCCGTATTGCTTAACAATGCTGTCTGACGGAACGAAGGCGAAAGAAGTGGAAGACAAGATTTCTACTTACGATGTCGCAGAAATTTTGGAAAAAGCGGTCTGCGGTGAGGTTAGGGCAGCAGTATCGTAAGTTTTATAACAGCAGAAGTTGATGAATAAATTTTGCGAATTTTGTGTAAAACATTTCAACTTCTGCTCTTTTTTATGTAAAATATAGTATGTAAATAAAACGCTTACAATTTGCTCGCGTGCGTGGGCTTTCCGGCCCGCGTTCCATTTTCGGGCAATTTTGAGCGAGCGTTCAGTCAATTCTGCGTGGGGAAATTTTTTTTATTATGTCATTTCTGAAAATTAAGAAAAGGGGGACTTTTGGATGGGAAGAACGGTCATATTAAGCGGGGTCAGAACACCATTTGCCAAACTGGGAGGAGCCTTGAGCAGCTTGACGGCTTCACAATTAGGGGGAATTGCGGTAAAAGAGGCGCTGAACCGAGCGGAAGTAAAGCCGGAAGAGGTTCAGGAAGTCATCCTTGGCACTGTTTTGCAGGGGGGACAAGGGCAGATTCCTTCCCGTCAAGCAGCACGCTATGCCAGTCTGCCATGGAAAGTTAAAACGGAAACAATTAACAAAGTCTGCGCCTCCGGGATGCGCAGCGTGACATTAGCAGACCAAATTATCCGTGCCGGCGATGACGATGTCATTGTCGCAGGCGGTATGGAATCAATGAGCAATGCTCCCTACATTCTACCCAAGGCAAGATGGGGCTTCAGGATGGGCGACGGTTCTGTCAAGGATTTAATGATTCATGACGGCCTGAGCTGCAGCTTTACCGGCGTTCATATGGGCACATACGGAAATACGACTGCAGCGGAAATGGAAATCAGCCGCGAAGCGCAGGATGAATGGGCACTGAGAAGCCATCAGAGGGCCATTGCCGCCATCGAAAGCGGCAGGCTCGCTGAGGAAATAGCCGCTGTGGAAGTGCCGCAGCAGAAGGGCTCTCCTGTTGTTGTCTCGGTTGATGAGGCACCGCGGAAGGACACCTCTCTGGAGCGGCTTGGAAAATTAACCCCAGTGTTTAATTCCACTGGCACAATCACCGCGGGAAATGCACCTGGCGTGAATGACGGTGCGGCTGCCCTTGTGCTGATGAGCGAGGAGCGTGCATTGCGTGAAGGCCGTCAGGCGGCCGCTGTCATTTTGGGTCACGCAGAGGTTGCAGTGGAGGCAAAGGACTTCCCGCAAACGCCGGGCCTTGTGATCAATGAAATTTTACGAAAGACAGGCCGGAAATTGGAGGAGATTGACCTATTTGAAATCAATGAAGCCTTTGCTGCCGTAGTTTTAGCGAGCGGAAAAATTGCCGGCCTCGACCCGGAAAAGGTCAATGTCAACGGCGGAGCGGTCGCCCTTGGGCACCCGATTGGCGCAAGCGGCGCGCGAATTATTATTACCTTGATGCACGAGTTGAAGCGCCGCGGCGGCGGTATTGGCGTGGCGGCGATTTGCAGCGGCGGCGGCCAGGGCGATGCTGTAATGATCGAGGTTCCAAAGGCGTAAGAATTGGTTATCGCGGATATAGATAGGTTTTTAGGCAGATAAATGGTGAATCACATCAGATATGTTTATTTCGGTACGACTTTAGAATTATTTTTTTTAAAAAAGGGGACGGTGCTGGACCAATTGCGGTCTGGATCCGCCAAACGGAGGGGTAAACATGAAGGTTGCAAAGGTAATGGTTATCGGAGCGGGGCAAATGGGCTCCGGAATTGCCCAGGTTTGTGCACAGGCTGGCTATCAAGTTTTTTTAAACGACTTAAAAACTGAGTTTGTTGAACACGGTTTAGGGGTCATTGGCAAAAATCTTGACCGCCATGTCGCTAAGGGCCGGATGACGGAGGAAGAGAAGGGCGAAGTGCTGGGGCGGATTACTTCTTCCACCGATTTAAAGGATGCCCATGCGGTTGATCTCGTCATCGAAGCAGCGGTTGAGAATATGGAAATTAAAACAAAAATCTTTGCCCAGCTGGATGAAATTGCTCCGGAACATGCCATTTTAGCGAGCAATACGTCCTCAATGCCAATTACAGAAATCGCCGCTGCCACGAAGCGTCCGGAAAAAGTCATCGGCATGCATTTCATGAACCCGGTTCCGGTCATGAAGCTGGTGGAAATTATCCGCGGCCTGGCAACGGCGGATGAGGTCTATCAAGTAATTGAGGATATGACGAAAACACTAAGCAAGGTGCCTGTTGAGGTCAATGATTTCCCAGGTTTCGTCTCAAACCGTGTCTTGATGCCAATGATTAACGAAGCCGTCTACACGCTGTACGAGGGCGTGGCCGCGAAGGAAGCAATTGACGAGGTGATGAAGCTCGGCATGAACCACCCGATGGGGCCGCTGACATTGGCCGATTTTATCGGCTTGGATACTTGCCTTTACATTATGGAAACGCTCCATGAAGGCTTCGGCGATGATAAATACCGCCCGTGCCCGCTTCTCAGGAAATATGTCAAGGCCGGCTGGCTTGGCAGGAAAACCGGCCGCGGGTTTTACGTGTACGAGTAAATTGGGGAATGTGGCAGGGCTGGGGTCCCGCACATACAAATAAACCGGGGAGTTCTCTTCGGATTTTTTAAAAGCCCCGTTCCACTTTATCTTCGAATAAGGGGTGTTATGACGATGGTTACTACCACTTTACAATCTCCAAAAGGAGAGGACAGCATGAATCTGACATTCACGGTAGAACAGGAAATGATGCGAAAAATGGTGCGCGACTTTGCTGCGAGCGAAATTGCCCCGTTTATTGAAAAAATGGAAAAAGGGGAATTTCCGCGTGAAATCCTCCGCAAGATGGGGGAATTGGGCCTGATGGGGATTCCGGTTCCAGAAAAATACGGCGGTGCCGAAATGGACTTCACCTCCTATATCATTGCCATCAATGAGCTGTCCCGCGTCAGCGCGACAATGGGCGTGATTCTTTCCGTGCATACATCGGTCTGTACAAACCCGATTCTTTATTTTGGCACCGAGGACCAGAAACAAAAGTATGTGCCAAAGCTTGCCTCCGGCGAGTATTTAGGGGCATTTTGCCTGACTGAGCCAAGCTCAGGCTCAGATGCAGGGAGTTTAAAATCACGCGCCGTGAAGCAGGGAGAACATTATGTCATTAACGGCTCGAAGGTGTTCATCACTAACGGCGGCGAAGCCGATGTCTATATCGTATTTGCCTCGACCCAGCCGGAGTTAGGCAGCAAAGGAATCTCCGCCTTTATTGTCGAAAAATCAACGCCCGGACTTGTCATCGGCAAGGATGAGAAAAAAATGGGGCTGCACGGCTCACGGACTGTCCAGCTTACCTTTGAAGAGATGCTCGTTCCCGCTGAGAATCTTCTTGGCGCAGAAGGTGAAGGTTTTAAAATTGCAATGGCGAACCTCGATGTCGGCCGCATCGGGATTGCGGCGCAGGCGCTTGGAATTGCCGAGGCCGCACTGTCGGCAGCAACCGCCTATGCCAAGGACCGTCAGCAATTCGGCAAACCGCTAGCTGCCCAGCAAGGCATCGCATTTAAGCTTGCCGACATGGCGACAAACGTAGAAGCAGCGAAGCTATTAATCTATCGCGCCGCTGATTTGCGGAACCGCGGCTTGAAATGCGGCATGGAGGCGTCGATGGCGAAGCTGTTTGCCTCGAGGACAGCTGTTGAAGTGGCAACGGAAGCGATTCAGGTGTTCGGCGGCTACGGCTATACGGAGGACTACCCGGTCGAGCGCTTTTTCCGCGACGCGAAGGTAACTGAAATCTACGAAGGCACAAGTGAAATTCAGCGGATTGTGATTAGTAAACATCTTTGATATGGGTGCAGTTTCCAATTGATTGCCAGAAAAAGTCGTAATTGTTCTGAAATAGGTCGTAAGTGATGAAAATTAGGTCGTTATAGTCCCAAATTAGGTCGTTAGTGTTTTGCGGACAGATAGATTTGTAGAGAAGGTCCTCAAAATAGTAGAAAGTGGCCTGATTTTTGTAGAATACAATCTGAAATTTGTAGAATATGGACCTGGATTTGTAGAATCTATCCCAAAATTTGTAGAATCCGACTTAATTATTGCAGAGTACGCACTCGAATTTTTCAAAAGGAGGTAGTAATAATGAACTTTAAATTATCGGAAGAACATGAAATGATTCGGAAAATGGTTCGGGATTTTGCGCGGAATGAAGTGGCGCCGACTGCTGCAGAACGAGATGAAGAGGAGCGCTTCGACCGCACAATTTTTGAAAAAATGGCTGAGCTCGGCTTAACGGGGATTCCTTGGCCTGAGGAGTATGGCGGCATCGGCAGCGATTACCTCGCATACTGCATCGCCGTCGAGGAGCTTTCCCGTGTCGACGCGTCAACCGGCGTCCTTCTTTCCGCACACACATCCCTCGCCGGCTGGCCAATTTACAAATTCGGCTCTGAAGAACAAAAGCAGAAGTACCTGCGCTCAATGGCTGAAGGGACTAAATTGGGCGCCTACGGTTTAACGGAACCAGGCAGCGGCTCAGATGCCGGCGGAATGAGGACAACAGCCCGTCTCGAAGGAAATCATTATGTCCTGAACGGTTCAAAAATCTTCATCACAAACGGCGGCGAGGCAGACATTTATGTGGTGTTCGCACTCACCGACCCAACCAGCCGTCAAAGAGGCACAACGGCTTTCATTATTGAAAAAGACTTTCAGGGATTCACGGTCGGCAAGAAAGAAAAGAAACTAGGCATTAGGTCATCGCCGACAACGGAAATTATTTTTGAAGATTGCAGGGTTCCGGTCGAGAACAGACTTGGTGAAGAGGGCGAAGGCTTTAAAATTGCGATGATGACGCTTGATGGGGGCCGTAACGGCATCGCAGCACAGGCAGTGGGAATTGCCCAGGGCGCGCTTGATGCAGCTATCGACTATGCAAAAGAGCGCCATCAGTTCGGCAAACCGATTGCCGCGAACCAGGGAATCAGTTTTAAGCTGGCCGATATGGCCACTGGCATTGAAGCATCAAGACTATTAACCTACCAAGCGGCCTGGCTTGAATCAAACGGGCTCCCGTACGGAAAAGAGTCCGCGATGTCGAAACTTCTCGCAGGAGACACCGCAATGAAAGTCACAACGGAAGCGGTCCAAGTATTCGGCGGTTATGGCTATACTAAGGATTATCCGGTTGAACGCTTTATGCGCGATGCGAAAATCACGCAAATTTACGAGGGCACACAGGAAATTCAGCGCCTCGTGATCTCAAGAATGTTAACGAAATAAGGGGCTCAAAAAGGGATGAAAAAACGGGAGGTTCAGGCCTCGGTCAAGGACGAACGCCTAGTGCAGAAGAGGCGGGATCAAATGATCAAAGGGGCCGTAGCACTTTTTAAGCAAAAGGGGTTTCACCGGACGACGACAAGGGAAATTGCCAAGGCTGCGGGCTTCAGCATCGGAACACTATACGAGTACATCCGCACAAAGGAGGATGTGCTCTATCTCGTCTGTGACAGCATTTATGACCATGTCAGCGAGCGCCTGCAAAAGGATCTCAAGCATAAAAAGGGGACATTGGAAAGCTTGAGGTTTGGGATTGCTAACTTTTTTCACGTAATGGATGAAATGCAGGCGGAAGTGCTTGTGATGTACCAAGAAGTCAAGTCGTTATCAAAGGATGCACTGCCATACGTTTTGAAAAAAGAAATGGAAATGGTCGCGATGTTTGAAAATCTGCTCAATAAATGTGTGGAAAACGGGGAGCTCGAGCTGTCGGAAGAGCAGGTCAAAATCATTGCCCATAACATTTTTGTCCAGGGGCAGATGTGGGGCTTCCGCCGCTGGGCACTGCAAAAATTATTCACTTTGGATGAATACATCGAGCTGCAGACCGAATTTTTGCTGGCGGGATTGAGCAAGCATCAGCCGCAGCGGTCGGATTAATAAATAGTATTGAGCAGGCGTCGGCCGCCGAGGAATAGAAGGAGCCTAGCTGCGCAATGGACCTAAAAAAGCGGATCACTGTGTAACAGGAAGGCGTCTAATTGCGTGATAGGACCAAAAAAGCTGGTTACTGTGTAACAAGAAGGAGTCTAGTTACACGAAAAACGCAAAAAAGCTGGTTACTGTGTAACAAGAAGGAGTCTAGTTACACGAAAAACGCAAAAAACGGAATAGAGTGTAACAAGAAGGAGTCTAGTTACACGAAAAACGCAAAAAACGGAATAGAGTGT
>CAYNUT010000110.1:0-12209 GCA_964400595.1 uncultured Neobacillus sp.
AATACTTCCGGTGATTGCTTCAATCGCTTCATCCAAGTAAAGCCCATTTCCAAGGGCAAAGCCTCTATCAAACAAATTAAACGTGCTGCCTTTTATCGAATCACGAAATTTATCGTTGAATTGGGAAATTCCGGGCATCTTCGCCTGATTCCCGATTGTTGCTTTCTTCTCCCCCGGCAGAGGTGTGTTTAGATTCCAGCCTTCCCCCAGAATGATTGTTCCTCTCTTCATTCTGTCACACTCACTTTTCACTGCTGTCATCGTTTCGACATCCAAAATTCCCATTAAATCAAAGCGAAACCCATCAATCTGGTATTCAACCAGCCAAAAACGAATCGAATCCACGATAAATTTCCTAACCATTTTTCTTTCAGATGCGATATCATTTCCCACTCCGGTGCCGTTTGACGGCAATCCCATCTCATTGTGGCGAAAGTAATAACCAGGCACAACCTTTTCAAAGGAAGACTCTTCGCGAATATAAACATGATTATAGACCACATCCATAATGACTCCGAGACCGGCACGATGGATTTGATCGATTAACTGCTTTAATTCATAGATTCTTGAATACGGATCAGAAGGATTGGTGGAGTAACTGCCATCAGGTGTATTAAAATGGAGAGGATTATAGCCCCAATTATAGTCCCTTTGCGAGTCTAACTCATTCACGCCGGCAAAATCATGCCAGGGGAGGAATTCCAGATGGGTAATCCCTAAATCTTTTACATAGGATAAACCGGTAAGTTCCCCGTCAGTCCCCTTTGTATTTAACTCTCCCGCCCCTAAATAAAGTCCTTTATTTTGGACACCGCTATCGGGGTGAATGGTAAAATCGCGGATATGTGTTTCATATATCACGGCATCAACTGTGCTCTCGATTGGAGGTATGCTGATTTTAGGCCAGTCTGTTTTTTTAATATTGACGATAACGCCCTCCTTGCCATTGGCGGTAAGGGCCTTTACATAGGGATCTATCGCTTCACGCCATAATTGATTCACTTGAACAAGAAAACAATATTGATAGAGTTCTAAATCGCGGCCGATAAAAACAGACCAAATCCCTCGGTCCTCTCGTTTCATCTTTATAATTTCCGAATAATGACTGTCCGGGGCCTGCAATTTTAGTTTGACATTTGATGCAGTCGGCGCCCAGAGTTTAAAGCAGGAACCGGATGGTTCATAGGACACCCCCAGATCATTTCCATCATAGTAGAATTTTTCATCAAAGGCTTCCGTACGGATAACAGACCCGATTTGCAAATCTGTTTTCCCTCCGTGCTCATCGATAATCCAATATTGGTTTCCGAAACTGATCTCCTCAAAAAGGTGACAAACATATTTATACTGATTTTCTATTTTGTTTATTGCTATTATTGGCAATGGACTTTTCGCGGAATCTCTTAAAATATAAAAAGCGGATGATAATCCACTATGATATGAAAACGGAAGTAGAATTGTAATGCTGTTCATCTCATCCAGGTAGGCAAAGAAATTCCTTTCAGCAGCTATCATTCGAGCCCCTCTCTTTCAAGGTTGCATCTTTCCCCATTTTCCTTCCCGTCAACACTTGCAATGCCTTCGAATCAATTGCTATTTTTACCGGAGTGTTCCCAATATGCTCCCCGTCACCATGTACAAATAAAGATTCCGCAGATTGGATGGAAACAAGCCTTCCGGTATATGTTTTTACTTCATTAAAATGAATATGCTTTCCCCAGAAAACACTAATAAAAACAAGCAGCAGCTTCCATTTTGATAATTGGTGGACAACGGTAATATCGAGAATACCATCATCCGGCACGGCAGAAGGGGCAATTTTCATCCCGCCGCCGTAAAAAGGCTGATTTGAAACGGTTACAAACCATGTTTGTTCAAATACATGCCTTTTCCCGTCAATTGTTAATTCAATAGTGGCAGGTTTATAGGTAAATAGTTTTTTCAAAAGAAAATAAACATACACCAAGCGCCCCAGGCCGATCTTATTTAACATGGCCTTCATCCGCGATTGGTTCACTTCATATGAAATGACGGCATCAAAGCCAACTCCCATATTATTAATAAAATACTCCGATTGATCTTTTATCGTCATTCTCCCGGCATCTATCATGTCAGCTTCTTCATTTATCAGACTAAGAATGACCTTCAAGGCTTCTTCCGGTCGTGCCGGGATTGCAAACCCCCGTGAAAAATCATTTCCCGAACCGCCGGGGATAAAACCAAGTGTTATATTTTTATTCTTCACAATCCCGTTCATGACTTCGTGCAATGATCCGTCGCCGCCAACTGCGACGACGATTTTAGGGTCTTCGCTGCTTACAGCAATTTGTCGGGCAATTTTTTTCGCATGGCCTGGATATTCTGTAAAAAAAGCCAGATAAGAAATTTTTTCCGCCTTAAGCAGCTCTTCTACTTTCCGCCAAATTTTAGAGCATTGCCCGTTTTTCGCCTTTGGATTGATAATAAAATAGATGTTCTTCATTAAAACCAGCCTTTATTTATGTTAGTAAAGTGAATATTTTTTTAGCCCCGTATTTTGGCGATTGATTTAGATGTGTTTGATATAACACCACGTCACTGGCTTGAAAAGGAATGGGTACAGGCTGAAGTTCTTCCCATAAATTTAATAGCCCCTGTTTGAAAGACTCTTCCCCGCTCCACTTTCTAGCAAGGGTAATATGGGGCCGGAATGGCCTGGTCTCCAATTGAAATCCTGCAGCCTCACATGCCGAAAAAACCTTCTTTCTGATGTCTTGTAACTCCTGACTTTTCTCTGTATCAGCCCAAAATACACGCGGTGCATCTTCATTTCCGAAAATCCCCAGGTTAGTGATTTTCAAGTGAAGTGCTTTCTCACCCTTAACAGCTTCCTGAACATTATTTACGGCTCCAGCCAGTTTTTCCTGTGAGGCACCGCCCAAAAAAGCCAAGGTGATGTGCAAATCCTGATAGTGGACCCATCGGCTGAAAGAGATTCTTTTCTTTAACTCGTCCATATGGTCTTTCATGATTAATTTTGTCTCATCAGGGATTCTGACAGCTAAGAAATAATGGGTTCGATTTTCCATTGCTAGGTTCACTTCCTTAATTAATTTTAGTCTATTTTCTCCAAATTGTATCTATTTCGCGAAAAATGTTTCAATATTAAAGTAAAAGACGTGCGGCGAAATGGCTGCACGTCTTTTATTTCTAAACTGTCAATTTATCAGTAAGAGCTCCGCATTGCTTTTCAATTTCCTGCTCAAATAGAGCTTGCAGTTTTTTTGTAACTAATCCTGGAGCGCCATCGATGACTTTTTTTCCATCAATCTCGATAATCGGCATGACCTCTGCCGTTGTGCTTGCGAGGAACACCTCATCGGCATTAGCAAGTTCTTCGAGTGTGAAGGCTCGTTCCACGACGGGGATCTCGTTTTCTCCACACACCCTGAATATCACATCTTTCGTAATTCCTTTTAAAATAAGATGATTGGATGGATGGGTAATAACCGTCCCATTTTTTACAATAAAAACGTTTGAAGAACTCCCTTCCGTTACCATCTCCCCGCGATGTTGAATCGCTTCAAAACTGTCCGCTTCCGCTGCCTTTTGTTTGGCCAGCAAATTGCCAAGTAAGTTCAGACTCTTGATATCACAGCGCAGCCAGCGAATATCTTCTGTCAGGAGAGTGCTTACCCCCATCTTCAGGCTATCTGTTGGTCTTGCAGCGTCCTTTGTATAGGCCACAAGTGCGGGCGTGACATCTCCTTCCGGGAAAGCATGATTCCGCATTGCCACTCCCCTTGTTAATTGCATATAAACCGTTCCAAGCTGCAGATTGTTTTTTTCAATGAGTTCTTCAAGCATCCCAGTTAATTGGTCCGCTTTATATGGGAGGGAAATGCAGATACTGTCCAGGCTTTTAGCAAAACGATCTAAATGCTCTTCACAAGAAAACATTTTTCCATTATAGACCCGGATAACTTCATAAACCCCATCCCCGAACTGATAACCGCGATCCTCAATATCCACCTTCGCTTCCGAACGCTCAATAAGCTTTCCATTCAAAATGGCATAGGTCATTCTTCCATTTCCCCTCTGATTTATTCTGTCTGAGCCAATTCATAAATAGCCTGCGCGTAGATGGCTGCAGCTCTTAGTAAGTCCTCTATATACATATATTCATCCTTTTGGTGCGCAATGTCCGGTCTGCCAGGGAATAACGGGCCAAACGCCACGCCGGATTTCAATGAGCGGGCGTAAGTCCCGCCGCCAATCGCGATTAACTCTGCCTTTTCACCCGTTTGTTCTTCATAGACCTTTTTCAATGTTTGAATAAGAAATTCTTTTTCATCAACATGGTGCGGTTTGGAATCAGAGAAATTTTCAATTGCAAATCCTTCCGTTTCCAAAAGGGAATCAAGCTTTCCTTTTGTGTCCTCCATGTTGTTCGTCACCGAATACCTGCATGTCATTCCGATACTCCCGCCTGTTTCAGGTGTATAAGAAAATATCCCTGGATTTATTGTTAAATCTCCAGAAATATCATCAGTATAAGCCACTCCAAGATTTACGCCTCTGGAATCGTCAAAGAAATAGCGGGATACGAATTGGAAAAAATGGGCCGCTAGAGGATCTAGATCGAGCTTAGTAAGAAATTCGGCCAAAAACAGTCCGGCATTTTTACCGTTTCTCGGCTCCATCCCGTGGGCCGAAACCCCTTTTACCTCCAAAAGTATTTCCCCGTTTTGGGTGTGGTATTGATATTCCAAATCAAACTGTTTCATAAAATCAATAAATAATTTGATTATTTCTTCCTGGTCACCCTTCAGTACTGCTTTTGCCTGATCGGGAACCATGTTGTATCTTTTTCCGGAAACAAAACTGTCTACCGTTACTTGCGCATCGGATGCACCTGGGACTGATTTTTTTTGAACCATATCAAAATCGGCGATTCCTTTTTCAGCATTGATGATGGGGAAATCCGCATCCGGTGCAAAACCTAATGTCGGCATTTCTTCATGCTCAAAATAATGCTCCACACATCGCCAATTGCTTTCTTCATCAGTGCCGATAATCATCCGGACCCGTTTTTTCAACGGCAGTCCAAGGTCTTTAACAATTTTCATTGCATAATATGCCGCCATTGTTGGACCTTTATCATCTAGGGCACCTCGGGCAAATATTTTCCCGTCACGGATTTCCGCGGCAAATGGCTCACTCGTCCAGCCGTCACCTTCTGGCACAACATCAACGTGACAGAGGATTCCAAGAAGTTCCTTCCCTCCACCGAATTCGAGATGGCCGGCAACGTTCCCAACATTTTTTGCAGTGAAACCATCTTTTTCTCCTAGTTCAAGCATGTAATCGAGCGCCTCTTTTACCCCTTTCCCAAGAGGTGCATCAGGAGAAGGATTTTCCTCATCCAAAATACTTTTAATATGTAATAATCCTTGCGTGTCTTTTATGAGTGCTTCTTTTCTTTTCTCTACTTCACTCATCCAATTAATTTGTGTCAATGGCTTTTACCTCCAAAACGAGTTTGTCTTATGGGGAATATCATATCAGTATTTACGAAAAAAACGAAGAATTTTAAAAAGATAACTTTATTAACTAAAAATTCAAAAAAATATCATAAACCAAACACTCTTCCCCATAGTCTATAGTATGAAAATAATAAAGGAAGGCAAATTTTTAACAATTTTTATCATTTTGTTAAGTTTATTTGTAAACTTTATTATACTGGTAGAAATTTTCAGAAATTGTGGGTACAATAGAGTTAGATATATGATATCTTAGCACTCACTGTACCTTCCAAAAAAGGAGATGTCCGCGCGGAAAAGAAAACTACATATGCTTGAAGAGAAATCTTCAAAAAGGCTGTCGGTAGAGGGATTAAGCCATAGGTTTGAAAAAAGGATAGGGAGTGGTTCTTTGAAACCTTCAACTAACCGGATGTTAAACCGCATCAAATGTATCTACATGTTTATCCGCAATAACGGCACTGTCACAACACAGGAACTTGTAGAGGAATTTGGTATCACTCCTCGCACCATACAACGAGATTTAAATGTCTTAGCCTATAATGACTTGGTAATCAGCCCAAGCCGCGGAAAATGGACAACAACAGAAAAGAAAGTAAAGATGTCTTCTTAACAGAAAAACTTAAATGAATGGATGCATAAAAATAGCGCGCTGGATTCTCTGCGGGCTATTTTGTTTTGTTCTTTTTTTAAATTTCCAAAAGTGGTCGAAGGAAATCCACAGTTATCAGCTTCTTTAGTTTGGTTGGGTTATCAGATCAAACGAGGAAAATCGCCTGCGAGTAGTCACTAATTAAATTGACAAACTATAAAAAAATGATATATTAATATAAATATCAATTTAACACATGAAAGCGTTAAAGCAGAAAAGAGAAAAGGGTTGGGGAAGCATGGAAAATAATCAGCAAAACTTAAAAAAGGGGTTATTGCCAAGGCATGTTCAGTTTATTGCCTTAGCTGGAATGATCGGTACAGGAATTTTTAAAGGAAGTTCAGATACCTTAAATATTGCCGGTCCAAGCGTCATAATAACATATTTAATAGGAGGGCTATTATTATTTATTGTTATGGCAGCATTAGGCGAAATGGCAATAGCGTTCCCGAATCACAATGTTCAGCACTTGGTCAACAAAGCCTTCGGCTTTCAAGCCTCTTTTATTGTCGGCTGGCTTTATTGGATTAATTGGGTTATCGTAACGATTGTGGAATTGCTGGCAGCCGGAAGCTTTTTGCAATTCTGGTTTCCATACATGCCGCTATGGCTTTTAAGCCTGGTATGCGGAGCGTTTATCATTGGAATCAATTTATTTCAGGTTAAATATTTCGGTGAGCTGGAGTTTTGGTTTGCCGGGATTAAAATAATAGCCTTAATCGCTTTTATTGTCTTAGGGGCATTCCTCCTTTTTGGGGTAATACACAGTCCTATTCATGACCCATTCTCAAATTATACGGCACATGGGGGATTCTTCCCACACGGTATGGGCGGAATGTTCAGTGCATTTTTAGTCGTGATGTTTTCTTATGGGGGAGCTGAATTAATCGGCGTAGCAGTTACTGAGACAGAAGATTCTGAGCGGGTATTGCCTCGAATTATTAAAGGGGCTATCTGGCGGGTCGTGATTTTTTACATTCTGCCCATCCTGATTATTTGCGGCATCATGCCATGGGACAATGTTTCCGGGGAGCAAAGTCCATTCGTACAGGTTTTTAGCATTACTGATCTGCCTGGTGCAGCCCATATTATGAACTTTGTCCTCTTGACAGCAGTGCTGTCCGCGGCGAATTCAGGGATTTATGCAACATCAAGAACATTGTTTTCCATGGCGCAAAGCGGTGTGGCACCAAAAGGACTGCAGAAAACCTCAAGGAAAGGGATTCCACTGGCAGGAATAACAATTACAAGCGGCTTTATTTTAGTCGGAGTGTTCTTAGCCTATTTGACACCTGAAGAGGTCATCAGCTATCTCATGACCATCCCTGGTTTTTCCATCATGCTGGTGTGGATTTGTATTTGTTTGGCTCAGTTAAAACTTCGTCCATCATATAATAACCAGCCGCATTTCCGGGTAAAATGGTTTCCATACACGACCATATTCGCTGCATTGTCCTTAAGTATTATTTTTATTGGGTTTATACTTAACCCAAATAACCTGATAGGATCGTCCGTATCACTTGTGACGGTTGGCAGTTTAATTATTCTTTCATTTTTTTTTCGAAAAACTAGTGGGAATGAAATTATTGTTTAATTTGGATTGAAAAGGGGCAGCAGGAGGCTGTCCTTTTTTCGTTTTTAATGTGAATATTAATTTTATTCGTCAATTTTCCGTATTTACTCATCAAACATTCAAAGCATTCCTCATAAACATTGGAAAAGCCAGGCGAGCGACCGTCTGGCTAAGTTAACTTTCTTATTGATCATCTTGCTCCACAAACAGCTTCAATGCTGTCAGCTTATTTTGCCAAAACAGTTCAAAATACTGGAGCCAGTCTTTTACTTCGTGCAGTGCCTGGGGTTCAAGCTTGTATCTCGTTTCCCTGCCTACTTTCCGCTCACTCACCAATCCTGCATCAGCTAAAACGCGCAGATGCTTGGAAACTGCTGTCCTGCTCATTGGGTAGTATCCACATATAGCAGTAACAGGCATCTCATCTTTACTTAATAGTTTTAAAAGACTGCGGCGTGTCGGGTCAGCGATAGCTTGAAAGACATCATGCTTTGCTGAAGAACCTGCCGCCATTTTAAGCCTCAACGTATTCCTGCAATTTTTTCACAAGGCCTGCCCAGCCCTGATTCATGTTGTTGCGGATTGGCGTATGAGGCGCACCGAATTCCGTAACCTTGTTGGCATCCCAGCCGCCATGGATTAATGTAAATTCTGTTTTTCCATCAAGCTCTTTTAGTTCAAAGGTTAATGTCCAATCCTTTCCCCAATTAAAAGAAAGACGGTTTGGCGGGTCAACATAGGTAACCTTGCAAGGGGACATGCCAAACTGCCCGGCATTCAAATGAAACTCATGCCCTTCAACTGGCTTCATGTCATTCGGCATAAACCATGCTGCAAGTCCTTCAGATGTCGCTACTGCATCCCATACTTTAGTAATCGTTGCATCATAAACAAGCGTATATTTAATATCCTCTAATGCTGTTCCCTGTGCTTCGTTTGGCATAATAAAAGCCTCCTAAAATCTAGTTAATACGAAACCATTTGGTTTCACTTCAAAATATATAACACCATTTGGTTTCATGTCAACCATTTTTACCGCAAAATCAAACGGTAACACTACAATAGTAAAGTCACCGTAAAAGATTCATTTCAATTCAAACTAAGGGAAAAGCCTGACAAATATTCATGGCTGTTCAGAAAATAATAAAATAACAGTAAAATACTTGCATTTTCGAATCATGAAACTATTTCTTGATGATAAAAAACGGATAATCGACCTTTTGTTGAACGAGTGAGAGCGCAGATACAGCTGCGCTCTTTCTTTAAACAATATTTTTTCCATAGAAAATTTCGTCCATCTCCATTTTAATTCTTTCCGTAATCTCGATATGTTCATCAGGTGTCAGTTTATCCTTTGTATATCCGAACAAATAGTTGTTTAAATCGAATTCCCGAAGCTTGCATTTGGTATGAAAAATATGTTCTTGATAAACATTGACATCAATCATATCAAATAATTCTCCAACGTCCTCGGGAATGTAATTTTGAATGGAACTGATTTCATGATCAATAAATAATTTATAGCCGTCCTTATCCCTCGTAAAACCGCGGACGCGGTAATCAATAATCATTACGTCAGTCTCAAATGAACGGATTAAATAATGCAATGCCTTCAACGGTGAAATTTCCCCGCAAGTGGACACATCGATATCTGCCCTGAAGGTGCTGATGCCTTCATCGGGATGATATTCCGGGTATGTATGGACGGTAATATGACTTTTATCCAGCTGAATCACAACCGATTCCGGCAGCGGTCCAGGCGATTCTTCGAATGCTTCAGATGACGGATCTTTTACAGGGGCTTCTGAGACCAAAAGCGTCACACTGGCCCCTGCCGGCTCAAAGTCCTGGCTGGCAATATTTAAAACATGGGCCCCGATGATATCTGAGACATTTCTTAAAATTTTCGTCAGCCTCTCGGCACTATACTGTTCATCAATATATTGTAAATAAGCTTCACGCTCTTCTCTCGTCCTTGTAAAACATATATCATACATATTAAAACTTAATGATTTTGTAAGATTGTTAAAGCCGTGCAATTCAATTGCCTGCTCGTGAGTAAGTTTCATCGTCACTTCCCCCTTGTGTTCTGTAAATATTATTAAGTTACCCATAGTTCGATTTTTTATGGAAAAATAATTGCCAAGTATTCTGTTGCTTCTCATAATTCCCTTATTCTTGTGGAAAATAATTGAAGATTAACAAATGAGGTGTTGTGATGAAAAAAACAATTTGGATTTTGTTGTGCATTATATTAATACTCCCTAACTTGGCAAAGGCAGGAACAATTGATGATAAGGTAAAAGTGGCTTTTTTCAGAGGCGGGTTCCTCTGGACGAAAATAAATGGCAAGGAGGAAAAAATCACAAAGACTGCGGCAAAATATTATTTTCGGCCGCAGTGGTCACATGATGGAAAATGGATACTGTATCAGGTCGAACCGACAAAAAAACAAAGTCCCAATCCGGACTTTACCACCGAAATATGGGTTTATAATGTTGGCACGAAAAAGCATATAAGAATTTCTTATGATGGGCTTAATCCGAAATGGTCCCCCGTCGAAAATATCGTTGCCTTCAAAAGCGATGGTGTCTTAAATGTCTCAAACATCGACCGCTTTTATAATGTTGCGCTAGGGGTAGGAGATTATAATTGGTTTCCTGATGGGCGTTCGTTCATTGCCTCTTCGGTTGCTTCGCTGAGGCCTGATGGCTGGACAAATCCGATTCTATATAAAATTGCCCTTCGGGATAATCAGGATAAGGTGACAAGCATTACCGAAAACGTGAAGCAGTTATTTACTATTCCGAGTGAACTGAAGAAAGGAAATGTCAGTATTTTATCAATCGATGCCACTGATTTTCAGTTCTCTCCGGATGGCAAGTGGATTTCTTTTATCGTCGGCCCCACTGCCTCATGGTCAATGGACAGCAATATGGTCTGTGTCATTTCTTCGGAAGGACAAAATTTTCAAGTTCTAGATGAAATCATTCACGGTGTCGACCATCCGCAATGGGCATTCCACAAGAATTTGCTGGGGTATATTGCAGGAGGAGGAAGAATTGTCTTCGGCTTCAAGAATAAAGACATGAAAGTGACGGAGCTTCCTGCTTTTCAATCACTCAGCCTTACTCCCGCCCACTTCGCGGAATTAGGCTTTACATGGAGGGATGATAACTCACTGATTGTTTCGAGGGTTAAAGAAAGCAAATGGTCCAACAAAGCAAAGCAGCGCCCTGACCCATCATTATATTTGATTAAAATTGCCGAAAAAACACAAACCAGAATTACTAATCCCCCAAAAGACTTTGGCGATTACCACCCGTCCTTTATACCTGTAGCCAATACATTGGTTTGGCTGCGGAAAAAAGATATTGCAAATCCGAAAAATGATTTATGGATATCCGGTCCAAAGGGCAGCAGCCCAACATTATGGATAAAAAATATTGAAGGATTTGATTTTTCCGAAGGAAGTCCTGTTAATAAAAAATCGCATGCTGCTGATTAAAAGCTGCATGCGATTTTTTGGTGTCTGACACCACATTTATTTCACTTGATACTCCTGCAATAATTGGACTTCTTCATCTGTAAGTTCGCGGTATTCACCCAGGTCGAGGGTTTCATCAAGCTTAAGCGGCCCCATGGAAATCCGCTGCAGGTACACGACTCTTTTGCCCACAGCCTGGAACATTCTCTTTACTTGATGGAACTTGCCTTCAGTGATCGTTAATTCAATGTCAGAGCGGATGCCTGATTTCAGGATTTTCAATTCACCCGGTTTGGTCTCATAGCCATCGTCCAATGTGACTCCATTTGCAAAAGCTTTCACGTCCGCGTCTGTCACTTCCCCATCAATTACCGCAAAATATGTCTTCGGGACATGCTTTTTCGGAGACAACAGCCGATGAGCCAACTGTCCGTCATTGGTAATAAGCAGCAAGCCCTCAGTATCCTTGTCCAGCCGGCCGACCGGAAATGGTTCATAAACCTGGTCCTCGAGCTCCAGCAAATCAATAACTGTTTCCGCGGCATTATCCTCAGTTGCCGATAACACTCCAGGAGGCTTATTCATCATCAGATAGATAAATTCTTTATATTCAATGACCTCACCGTTTAAAGTCACGGTTTGTGTAGTCGGGTCCACATGCTCTTTGGCATCTTTTACGAGTTTATCATCCACCTTCACTGCACCGCTTTTTAACAGCTGCTTGACTTCCTTTCGGCTGCCATAGCCGAGGTTTGCCAGCATTTTATCAATTCTCAACGGACCGTCTCCTTCCTGGAAGCTTTAATTTTGCCATTAACCTATCCAGGCGGTCACCAAATAAGCGTCTTGCCAGCCCTGATTTTAACCCTAGGAAAAAATAAATCCCTGCACCGGCAAAAGCACATATTAAAATGATTAACACCGATTGAAGTTTTAATGCAGGAGAAAGGAACAGCAGCAGGATTTTGTAAACCA
>CAYNUT010000111.1:0-11532 GCA_964400595.1 uncultured Neobacillus sp.
ATATAATAATGCCGAAATCATCTAGTTAACACAGGACTTTTAACTTGAATAATCATGGGAACCTATTTTTCTTTATTAACTAAATTACCTTTTTGGAATATATGAAGTATCTTTTATAATCGTCTAACCTTAAGAAAAACGAAATTAGCTAATCAACAGCTCATTTTGACCTTAGAGCATTCATAAACAGAAGGAAAATTAACGGACTTTGCCGAATTGTCTTTAATAAAACATATATGGAGACGATAAAATGACTATTAAAGAAACAGTTAAATTACCAGGCAGTTTACGTGGGCGTAGTATTCATGAGAACGTTATCCCAACCGTTTGTAATTTAAAAAACATGCTGAACAAGCTGATCTCAGTTCAAGGGGATTATGCACAATTAAAGCAATGGGAAAAGCGAAGTTACCAAGCTTATCAAATAGAAAGAATAAAACCATCCATTTTAACGGCACCTCCAGAAAAATATAAAGATATAATCAAAAGCCATATCCTGAATTGTAAACTCAAGGATTTAGGAGCGAGCTGTATCGATATTTATTTAGTAGCCTATGTCGCTGAAACATATGGAGCAGGGAAATCCACTTTTTTTAACTACATAAAGCAAAGCGGAATATCAGAAAAAGAAAATACTGCGCAAGCCATTTGGCAGGTGGGAAAGGGTGATGGAGTATATCTTGAGATACTAAATGATGACGGAACGATTCGAGATTGGAATTTTATCGTGGACTGGATAAAAGGGAATGGTGGTTTTGATAGCGAATCGATTGCTTCTCACGATAGCCCAAAGGTTAAAAAAGAAACAAATTGGCCAACAATCCACACACAGGAAAAAACAGCTACAGATAGTGTTGTTGTAAGAATAATAAAAGAAAAGCTAAATGAAAGCGGCGGCAAAGCGGTTATATCCCTATTTAATGGTGACAGTTGTGAAATAGGCTTTTCTCCAAATGGAACAGGACTACTCTCACCGAAAATCCCACCTGCCAATCAGTTAAGATGGGAAGCATTTGATGCAGCAGTGGAAGTCGTTGTACAAAACGGAGGCAAGGCAGCAAAAGGGAAAGCACGGACTGGTGCTAGATTGGGCAGTGACGATTTACCTTTAGATTCGGTGGAGGGCTTTATCGCCTCCAAAGTTCATGATGTTCAAATGGGGGAAACTGCCTTTGGACCAAGTTTTGTTATTGCAGCTGTCTTAGACTGGGCGGGAATTTGCCATAATGAAAGAGGATATTTGACAATTAATCGACTGTTTTTGAACCAGATATAAAAATATCATCTTTTACAACTTGTGACGAGGCTTTCGCGGGATGTTTTGGTAAAATGAAGGATGAAATAAAGGTAACCTGAAAGGACACGGCACATGACATTTTTAGAAAAAGTTAAACCCCACTTAATTAGCGATGATATTTTAATTCAAGAAACTGTTCTACATTCACTGCATGATTATCCTCACGTTCCTGAAGAATGGACAGTAGCGTTATTGAAGGAAGCATTTAAAAATAAAGAGAAACAATCTTCCATTTTGATTTATGTAGAAAAACAAACCATAAATGAAGAAGCAGTACAGATTTTAATTGAAAATATACCTAGAATGGATCAGTCTGAGAACCATTTAGCGATAAATTTATTAGATCATTTGGAACCGGAGCTTGCTCTAAAATATATTGAGCCATTGAAAAGATATATTAATGAGGATACATGGGGGTTATACAAGTTAATCCTGCATGGGAACAAAGAAGAGGTACACGAGGAATATGCCAAAACGATCAATACCCTTAACCGAGCAGATTCTTTTAAACACGACTTATTCATAAAAGCAAAAAAACTAGCGAAATGTCTGGTGCAAAACAATTGGATTACGGCAGAGGAAATTGCTTTTGGCATCGAGAATGAATTAAAGGAACAATGGTTTTCCTTTAGCGGAATCTTGTCAGTTTATATGATTGGATTATTAAAATTGTCCCAGTTTATCCCCATGCTGGCAAGCTTGTTAGTACGGGATGACGATATTTTATTGGAAGAGGCTGCTTTTGCGTTAATCGGTTTTCAAAATGATGATGTTGTAAAAGACGTTACACCTTATTTAAAGAAACCGGAATCGATTATTTTTGCCACTTCAGTTGTCGAAAATATTAAAACGGACCTCGCTGTAAAGGTCTTAAGGGGGGCATACAGCGCTGCAGTAGAATTAGAGGATCAAGATTTACTGATAGAGGCACTCTGTCATCAGTTATCAAAAGCGGCATTGCCTGAAATCTCTGCACATATGGAAAACGAGTATTTATCAGGCATGGTTGATATTGAACAGGTGGTCTATAGTTACTATTCTATACTTGATGAGCAGCACCCTGAATTAGAGGAATTGAATAATGCAGCATTTGAAAGTGTAATGGATTACAGGAACGCGCAAAAACAAACGAATTTGCTGCAAAGTGAACCTGTTCGAAATGAAAATAAAGTTGGCCGGAATGACCCATGTACTTGCGGCAGTGGTAAAAAGTATAAAAAATGCTGCGGAAAATGAAAAATAATCCACTCTTGAGTTAATGGCTACAGTAGGTGCATTATTTAATTCGGTAAATATAAATAAATATAAGAAATAAAAGGGATTATAACCGGCGTTCAAGGAATGAATGAGATGATGGAGACGGTTCTTGTGGTCGGTAATAACCTCATAAAAAACATTAGAACCGTCCCTGAGGTGTCTTCTTGAAAACTAAACGCTAGGACCAACAAATCCTAGCGTTATTTTTAAAACTTAGTTATTCTTCATTTTGAGCAACACTTTTTCCGTCTAAAAAATGATTAAGAGCTTCTATATTTTGATCGAAGTCCACTTCTAAAACGTCACCAAGATATTCATCCCGTTTATTTTGAAAGCTGCCATCTTCAGGGATGCGGAATGTTTCTATATTGCTACTTTTCTTAGTTAAAATATCTTTTCCGATTGTCAAAAGGGTGGAGGTATCCATATTTGTATCTATGTATTTGTTTACAAGACCTACTAGTTTAGGGAGTTTTACCACACTATTAAGACTTACAGCTTCATTCATTAATTTTGAGATTACTTCTTGCTGTCTTTGAACTCGTCCGAAGTCACTTAAACGATCATGACGAAAACGGACATAACCTAACAACTCTTTACCATGCAGTTGTTGTTTCCCTTTTTCTAATGGCGTCTCTATCCCATAAGACATCTCATATGGTACATCTACTTCAATTCCATTTGGCACGAGCAGATCGACCGCTTTTTCGAATCCTTTAAAGTCTACCATCGCATAATAATGAATATCGAGACCAAAATTTTCTTTAATCGTTTTTCTTAGTAATTCTGGACCTCCATACGAAAAAGCTGCATTTAACTTTTGCTGTCCATGTTCTGGTACAGTGACTAACATATCACGCATAAGAGAGATAAGTTTTATTTTATGGGTTTCTGGATCATAATGGGCAACCATGATCGTATCGGTTCGAGCTTGTTTTTCTCCCCGTGAGTCACTTCCTAATAAAAGAACATTGATAGCACCTAGTTTATTTTTCTCTCCTTGAAAGGTTTGTTTTCCTTCCGCTTTTTTAAGTGGGTGGTTAAGGGTATTTATTGAACCTTCTATGTACTGAAATATCTGAGAAAGACCAACTACAAAAATACCTATTAGAAGAAGGGCTCCAAACACTCTCCTCCATTTTACTTTTCTTTTTTTCTTTTTCGACCGTGTCAAATTTTGCACCACCTAGGCTGAATAATCAATATTTCAAGGTAACTATTATATTATTAATTTCGGATAAAGTAAAAAATAAAATAGGGGCTGTTTTCAATCTTTTATCAAACCCTTGAAGTAGTGATTATCCCATAATTAGTTTTCATCTTTTTTAATTTCAGGTTACATTTTTCTGAATTTCTGATTACATTTTCATTTTTTGCTGTCACTTATCTAGAATTCATAGAGGAATTTCATAGGGTTCAAATGAATATTATCTTCTAAAGATTTTTGTCTTACATTATTTTAAAATGGTAGAAATGAATAGTTTAGGGAGTGTAGATAATATGAGTATAAGTTTATTTCATGCATTGGAAGGTGAAAATATCTACTTTAAATCACTAAGTACAAATGATGCTCAAGAGATCCATATTTTTGCATCAGATGAGGAAGTTTCCCGTTTTATTGGCTGGAGTTTAATGATCACGTTGAGTGTAACGAGTGAACACATTGAAACGATGGTAAAACATGAATTAGCGGGTACTCATTAATATGCTTCCATTGTTCTAAAATCAACTCAAGAAATTATTGGGACAGCTATGATTTTCAATTTTGATCATAAAGCAAAGAAAGCAGAAATTGGATATGTTTTTAATAGAGACCATTGGGGAAAAGGTTATGGAACAGAGTGTGTCGCTTTGATGAGTGATTTTGCATTTAATTCTCTTAATCTGCACAAACTCCATGCTTGTGTAGTTGATGCAAATTTGGGCTTTGCCCGGATCCTAGAAAAGAATGGCTATGTGTTAGAGGGACGATTAAATGACCACTGTTTTATCGAAGAAAAATATTATAACGCTTTACTTTTCGGAAAAATTCAAACCAAAAATGATTAATTTCAAATGCTAAAAATGATCCTATTTAGGACCTCCAATTGGTAGTCCTTGCAGGAATGAATTATGAAATATAGCTATATAAAGAAGGAAACATGACCGTAAATCAAATCTGTCAAATTACAAATGTTTCTAGAGCTTCAATATATAGAAAGCTATCAGAAGGGAACAAAAGTCTTTTCTTATTCCATTATATGGCCATTTTCTTGAATAACACATTTAAAGAATATCGTTATGGGTGAAGAACAAAAGTTAAACCAGAATGCTCAATAAAAAGGCAAAAAATCACCCATAATAATGTATAATTTACTAATATATACATTAAAGTTCATGTATTAATAAATAATGCTATATAGAATAAAGGTGAGATAATATGGATGAAACATTTATTTGGGGAATTATAGTAGGCGCATTATTAATAAGTATAGTAAGAGATAATAGTATGTTACGAAAAGATGTTGCACGTACAAATTTAACTTTAAATAAAATTGCTAAACACATTGGTGTATCTGATACAATCACAGAGAATATAGATGAAGAACTAAAAGGTCTTATCGCAGAAGGTAAAACAATTAAAGCAATAAAAAAATATAGAATGACTACAGGACTTGGTTTAAAGGAATCCAAGGAATATATTGATTCATTAATTAAAAATGAATCAGTATAAAGAATTTGTAAATTTTTGTTATAATTATTTTTATTAATGAAAAAGAGGGCATAGAATCAAATGAATGATTCCGTACCCTACGGGCTAAGACCTTATTTTTGGTTTTTCCATTAAAGGGTGCGATTGTGAAATAAGAACAGTCGCTTTTCTTGTTCCGCTAATGGGCAGGCTAGCTAAACAGGGAATGTAAGACAATCTGGAAACAAAAAGGACATCCATGTATACATAAGCCATTCCCTTTTGAGGTACCCGCATATGAAAAAGCAAATATAAAAATGCTAAAAGCAGTGTGTTCAAAATCGCACTGCTTTTAGCATTTTTATTAGCGACAATAATGTCTGACTCAGTGGACATAAAATCTTCGTTACAGCTGCATACTATATTTATTAAAATATTTTAATGAATTGAGGTTTTTGAAAATGGATGAAATGAGAACTACTAATCAAGTAGAAGAAGTAATTAAACACCTTAAAGAAATCCCCAAGGAAGCCGAAGAAAGAAGAATTGAAAATCAGCCTCAAACTGGTAAAAATGAGAAAGCCATCGAGCCATTTTAAGCACATAAGACCTGTAGGAAAGTGCAGGTTTGATCTGGCGTGAAGAACAATAAAAACACAGTAAGGGAAATTTCCCATACTCTGTTTTTATTTTATGGAATTGTTTGCTTTACACTGCCGGAGCACTGTGAAAGGAGGCTTTTATCTGGTCAGGCTTTATTTTACAACTTTCTTTAAATTTTTCAATTAAATAGGAGGGGAATTTATACTTCGTATATCTCCAACTTGGTATTTAACCTGGTTTTTATGAAACCTTGCATATGCTTCAAAAAAAACCAGGTTGGTTGAATGACACCATATAAGAAACGGAGTCATTCAACCAACCTAAATAATGAGTAATGAATAATTCCAAAGTAAAAACTATTACAATTTATCATATATTATTATGAATGTTCTTACGACATTAATTATTCTTCGCCCCATCCTGAATCCAGTTTTTAAAAGTTTGAATCGTATCTGTACTCAAAGGCTGTCCCGGAGGCATCGGGGGTTGAATTTTGCCTGTAAACTGGTCATATAATATGCTTTTATCAGGATTTCCTGGAGTTACTTCCTTCGAAATTCCAGAATAGCTCCCGTATTGAGGATGACATTGGTTGCAATAATTCTGGAAAATAGGTAGAATATCACTTTGAAAACTTGGATGGGTAACTACTCCCGTCGAGGCTAAATTCTTAGGTACAGAACTCATTCCTTGATAGGTTAGTACACCTAGCCCTATCACTAAAACTGCTGTCACACCCAGTGCAATGGGTCTTTTCTTAGGCCTACGACTCGGATTACGATCAATCCATGGCAAGAAAAATAACACAAGAATCCCTATCAAAGGTAGTCCCACCATCGCTAAGACATCCAACTTCCCAGGGAAATACTTCAGAAGTTGATACACACCCAAGAAATACCAGGCAGGCTTAGGTGTATAGTTTTCCATGTTTAATGGATTTGCTGGATCGCCCAAATCCTTGGGAAAATAACCAGCTAGGATGAAAAGGGCACCTCCAATAATAAAAATAAAAAATGCCATCCGAAAAGCTACATCAGGATAAAAGGGACGTGACTTTCGGGCTATATCTTCACCCCTTTGTTTCTCTTCAGCAAGTTCGTCTGTACAAGTCATACCTTGTCGAAGAACAAAAAAGATATGGGGCAAGAAGCCTAATAAGATAATCCCTGGGAGAACAAGTATATGTATTGAGAAGAACCGTGTCAGTGTCGCTCCCGTTACGTTTACGCCATCCCGCAAAAGCTGTACAAGAAAATCCCCGATCACCGGGACATAACCTGCCATTGCCGTGCCAACAGTCGTCGCCCAATATCCCTCTTGATCCCATGGTAAAAGATAACCAGTAAAGGATAATCCAAAAGTTCCTAGAAGCAGAATTACTCCTGAAACCCAGGTTAACTCACGGGGGTATTTATAAGCACCTACGTAGAATACACGAAGCAAATGTAAAACAACTAAAACAATCATGAAATCCGCACCCCATGAATGCAAGGAGCGAACATAATTCTCAGCAACCGAAGCTTGTATACCCTTGACACTGCTGTATGCTTCATTAGCTGAAGGTATGTATACTGTAGCCAATAAAATTCCCGTTATCGCTTCATTAATAAAAGCAAATAAAGTGGCAAAGCCTAAATAGTCTAAAAAATTACTTCGTTTAGGAGCAGGGTGCTTAAACATTGAGTCTAGGAGTTCCTGAACCCTTAATCGTTCTTCAAGCCATTTTCTCAAACCAACATTCCCCCTACTCTTACAGAATCCCCTTGAACTTGAATAACCCGGCGTTGTAAAGGTTTTGGAATTGGTCCATAGAGAACATTTCCTTTAAGATCAAATGCTCCCCCATGACATGGACATATGAATTGCTTTGATGCATCTTCGTAATTTACCGCGCACTGTAAATGGGTGCAGAGAAAATCTAGAGCAAGCCATCCTTCCTTTCCCATGTTGAGGATGTAAATACCTTCTTCGACGGTACTTCCTTGATAAGTAATTAATTTAGGGACTCCTTCCACAAAATCGGACACTTTCCCTACTTCTTTTAACGTCTCTGCATTCGCTGCTGGTGGTTCTAGAAACTTCCCAGCCGCACCAATATAACCCAGTGCAATTGCAGTTCCTGCAGCACCTACACCAATCGATAAAAAACGTCGACGCGATATTCCCGATTCTGTTTTCTCATCCATTTTTTTCTCATTCATTGATTTCAACCTCCCGTCATTCTAGTTTGGGCAATTGCCATTATAAACACCAAGATCATTAGGACGACCACGATAATATCAACAAGCGATAAATTGCCATGAATATTCCCACGGCTAACCAGTCGGAATGTGGGGGCAAATGACCATTCAGAAAAAAATACCTCCTTGTATTTACCTTTTACCTGCAGAGTAACATGGTACAGAAAGGCTTACAATAGTCTTGTTCGGTATTTCACATAGTTGTCGTATTTATACTACTTCTACAAATGTTATGTACATATAGAGAGTCCGTGAATGTTAACATGGAAAACAGATTATCCATAACGGTTCTAAAAAGTTCTATTCACTAAATAAGAAGCAAATTGAAAACAAAGATACATTTTTCAAATTAATTACGATTCGGAAGGCAAAAGGGGGGATAAACAAAAAAACGCAGAATGGGACTGAAGAGACCTACTTAAACGAGACAAAGAAAAAAAGTACATTATGAAGTGAAGGTAAAGTGGGAAGCAATCAAATAAAAGGAAGATGGATTACCTTACAAAGAAATTATGCAGTTATTAGGCATTAAAAATAAGAGCCAAATTCAGACTTGGATGGAATGGTATAGAAACGGAGAAACACACCGGTTTTCACAACCAGTAGGAAAACAATATGCTTAACGGTAAGGGATCAGAGGGTTTGATTGAGTTGGAGGAATAAAAAAGAAGAAATCGACAAACAATTAGAAGTACAAAATGAGATTTTAAAAAAGTATCTAAATGATTTCGTTAATTCAACAAGAGGTAAACATTATAGGAGTACAAAAATTGAAAATTTATTAATGGGTGATGCATATCTTTATAAAAAGTGTCGTCTATATTCTTTATTAACGGAGATGATTAGGAAACTCTTTAGTTTAGACTTTTTTGTCCGAATTGTTTAGACTTTCTTGTTGACGAGTGACCCAAAAGTCCAGATAACCTCGTAAAAACTTTTGTGTCAAATAATTGGTGGGAAGTTAAAATAGACATTTGATAATTTGTAATAAAGTTTGATTAAAAATCCTGTGTCAATGCAAGATTTTTTCTTGTTCAACAATCGGGCCAGATTGTTGAATATCAGTTATTGATTGTATAGCGAAGATTGTAAAGAAATGTACCTAAACTAAAGTGTTAATTCAATAAAATAAATAAAATGTCCTTTACCCTGTACTATGGTACAGGGTTTATAATTTATTTGAGGTGAATTATATTGAATTATCGTATTAGTGAACTTGCTGAAAAATGCGGTGTCAATAAAGAAACAATAAGATATTACGAGAGAGTGGGTTTACTTTTAGAGCCTTTCTGAACAAATGCGGGTTATAGGATGTTTTCGGAAGAAAGTGTAAATCGTATAAAGTTTATCAAAAGGATGCAAGATTTAGGATTTACTTTAGCAGAAATTACTAAGTTACTTGGAGTCGTTGACAAAGACGATGAAAGATGTGCGAATATGTTTAATTTTGTTGTTAAAAAAAGAGAAGAGGTCCAAATGAAAATTCGAGACTTAAAACGGATTGAACAAATGCTGCTTAATCTAAAAGAAAGCTGTCCCGACGATAAAACTTTATACGAATGCCCCATTATTGAAACATTATTAATTGAAAAGAAATAACAGAATTGGAGGCTTTAATATGGTCATACAATCTAATATGTCCCCTAAAGCAATAATTGAAGTGTGGGAGAATACTGAACCTATTTTTGTGAAATTTAATGTACAACTAATGGATAAGACATTAGAAAGCATTATTGAGCCTGAGATACTTCCTAAACTTCTTATTGAATTAAATGCTGTTGTTGGAAGTTCAACTGCTACCTGTATAGAAGGTGGCTGACAAGTGCCAAGTAAGAAGGAGTAGGCTACTCCGAATAAAATTTCTTCTTAAAGTAACGGGTTGCGATTCTTCAATAGGGAGGCGCTTTTTCCTTATTGAAGTAACGAAGCAGGTTAGCTTAAGTGGAAAGTCGGATCTTATATAAACAAACTCTCTTTTGTTGGGGGGGAATCCTGATTGATATTTAGATAGTTTTTTTAAAAAGATAAACAAGAAAATGTACCTTTAAACTCCCACTTCTTAGGAAGTAAATTATTACATTTTAAATATGTAAATAAAACTATGATGATGATTTTTAAAAAAAAATTAGAATAACTTTGAAAAGTACTTAAGAATATTATTTAAAATTGCATAGAATAGTCCTTGTTAATATAAAAGCGAAACCCAACCATTAGTAAGCACATAATCAGTATTTATTCAAGAAGTATCAAAGAACAATTAAACGTTCTTGATACTTCTTTTTATAAATTTTATATAAAGGGATTACTGTAATATCATTAATTATGACATGGAAAGATTTTGGTTCTTCTGGAAATACCATAGGAATCATACAAAAGCGTTTGTTGCTTCCCTTTTATGATGATTTCTTTTGTTTTTGGTCTAAAAGATGACTAAAGAAAGTTAGCAGACTTGCACAGACTGCAACTACCCCACCGACCCATGTTACATTTATTAAATTCCCTTGATGGTATACAAATCCGCCTAATGCAGAACCAAAAGCGATACCTACATTGCTTGCTACTGGCATAAGTGAAGCAGCGAGTCCAGTTGCTTTTGGCTTATAAATTCCGGCAAGGTCTATTAAATAAAGCTGAGTAGATGTTGTTAAGAGGATGGCCATTAACGACATCAAGCCAATGTTTGCAAGTCCTAAAATAATATTATTTGTGGTCCAAAATAAACTTGTCAGAACAACTGCCTGTACGAGAAAAACAAACCGAAGGCGACCGATTTTACCGGCGAGGATGTTGCTGAAAATCGAGATAAATCCGTAACCAAATAAGATTAAACTAATTGCTTGATTTGGTGCTCCCATACCCTTCAAGATAGGAACAAGATACGTAAAGACGGAATAAGTTGCACCAAATCCAAGAGCAGGAATGAAAAAAGCCATCAAAATTCGAGGCTTGGTCAATAAAGAAAACTGATCCAGTATCGAACTGCGAATTTGGCTGAGCTTATTAGGCAAGACGAAAAAGGAAGCTAAAAACGCCAATCCACCTAGGAAAGTAGTTAACATGAAAGTGGCATTCCAGCCGTACCATTCGGAGATGACAGTACCAATTGGCACTCCAACGACATTTGCTAGTGTGAAACCACCGAAAACAAATGATATAGCTAGTCCGCGTTTTTCGACCGGCATGGTTTCACTTGCAACAATCATGGCTAGAGAGATTAATACTCCTGTTACAATCGCTGTCATAATCCGAAGTGAAAGGAGCATGATGTAGCTCGTCGAAATTACGCACAAAGCATTCAGGACGATGAAAGATCCTATCAAAAACAACATCCATTTACGCTTTGGAAAATGACTTGTTGCTGACATAACTACTGGTGTGGCGATGGCAAACGTAATCGCAAACGCAGAAACGAGTGTGCCTGCTTTTGCATTTGTCATATGAAGGCTTGAGGAAATATCGGTTAA
>CAYNUT010000112.1:0-11455 GCA_964400595.1 uncultured Neobacillus sp.
TAACCTGATTTAAAGGGTCTAATGGTCGAAGAGAGAGGCTCTAGTCGCCCGATAAACGGAATTTAAGGGCCTAAGGGTCGATTAGAATGTCTCTAGTCGCCCGATCAAAGGAATTTAAGGGTCTAATGGTCGAGTAGACTACCTTTAGTGCATTGTTCCACCAGTTTAGCCGTCCACAAATCCAGAACTCGCTTTTCTTGCGATATTAAGGAATAATTTCCATCCTCCATGCAAAATGTAAAAGAGATAATAATTTATGAGGTGTAGGAAACGTGCTTACGGACACAAAAAAGGAACGAAGATACATCATTTTTGCTTTGATTATGCTGACTATCTATCTTTCACCGCTTTTTATCTTACAGGAAAATGCCCATATCAGGGTCCATGATAATCTCGATTCCAATCTTGCATGGTACAAAGTATTGGCCAGGAGCGGGCAAATGTTTGGCGGGGTGGAGGGAGTCGTACCGCAAATCATTAATGGCCTATTATCTCGGAATGCCTTCGGGACCGAATACAGCGTCATTGTTTGGCTGTACTCACTTTTGCCCACCATGGCTGCTTATGGGTTAAGTCAGGCATTGACGAGGGCTGCTGCTTTTTTTGGCATGTATTTACTTTTAAAAAAGCACCTGCTTCCCGATGCAAAATGGCTCCCGCTTAACATAGGCGCGGCACTTGCCTTTGCGCTTACTCCTTTTTGGCCGTCAGGAATGCTGAGTACGCTGGGCATGCCGCTTGCGTTATGGGCGTTCCTGAATATTCGTAAAGGTGAAAGCACCTTTAAGGATTATGCTGTTCTCACCTTCCTGCCGTTTTACGCAAGTATTGTTTTAGGTTTTTTCTTTTTCTTAAGTGCGATGGGAATCTTTTGGCTGATAGATGTCCTTAGAGGAAGGGGCTGGAACCTGCGCTTTTTAACATCCATCATGTACATGACCGCAATTTTTTTGCTGCTGGAATACCGATTGGTTTATTCCTTTTTATTTAAGGGCGAGCCCAATAGCCGGGATGAGTACTTTCATGCCCATCTTCCTTTTTGGAGGGCTGTTCGTCTGGCATTCAATAACTATATTCTTGGACACACTCATGTGATGACCGTCCATACATTGATCATCCTGCCGGCAACCATTATGGCAATCTACTTTGTATACGCGAAGAAACTTTGGAAACAGGAAAAGGTCTTTGTTTTTCTATTTGTCTTCAATTTCTTATTGTCGGTATGGTATGCCTTCTGGTTCTATGAGGGCTGGCTGCCTTTGACGAAGAAATTTCACTTCATGGATACCTTTAATTTTGCCCGCTATCATTTTTTACGGCCGCTGGTTATCTATGCCGCCTTTGCGCTGGCCTTAAAAATAATCTCGCTGCAGGGCTTAAACTGGGCAAGAACGGCCAAATCCCTTGTTGTCCTTCAGCTGCTCATTTTAGGGCTTTTTAATGATGAAATTATTTATCGTGATAAGCCGACGGTGAAGGAATTTTATGCGGAAGAATTATTCCGGGAGATCAAGGACCATATCGCCCTCCCACAGGATGAATACCGGGTTGCGAGCATCGGTATCCACCCCGCCATTGCCCAATACAATGGTTTTTACACACTTGATACCTATAATAATTTTTATCCATTAAGCTATAAACATCAGTTCAGGAAAATAATTGAAAAAGAATTGGCGAAAAATAAAACCATTCGGAAATACTTTGATCAATGGGGCGGCAGGTGCTACCTTTTTACTGCTCAGATTGGAAAAAGGTACATGATTAAGAAAGATTCTAAAAGGCATTTAAAAAACTTGGAGCTGAATACGAGTGTTTTCAAAGAAATGGGCGGAAGTTATATTTTTTCGGCTATCCCAATTGATAATGCTGCAGAAAATCATTTGATGCTGGAAAAAGTGTTCAACTCCAAAACATCCGCTTGGAAAATATACTTATATAAGACTTTTTAGACATCGGGGGTATTTAGCAGATGATGGAACCAGTCCTTACAATTGTTGTACCATGCTATAACGAGGAAGAAGTGCTGCCGGAGACAATTGTTCAGCTCCAACAGCTGCTGCAAGATCTCATTCATGAAGCGCTTATTTCGCCAAAAAGTAAAATCCTTTTCGTAGATGATGGCAGTAGGGATCGGACATGGGAACTGATTTATAAGGAAGGGCTGCGCGACAGGTTTGTCCGCGGCCTAAAATTGGCTCGGAATGTCGGCCACCAGAACGCGTTGCTTGCCGGGCTCCATGCTGCTAAGGAACAATCGGATTGTGTTATTTCCATCGATGCCGACCTCCAGGATGATATCCGGGTGATTCGCGAGTTTATTCTTAAATTCCAGGAAGGCTCCGAGATTGTTTATGGTGTGCGTAAAAGCCGCAGCACTGATACCTTTTTTAAACGGAGTACAGCCCAGTTTTTTTATAAAATTATGCAAAAATTAGGTGTTAACATGGTTTATAATCATGCCGATTTTCGCCTAATGAGCAAAAGAGCGTTAAAGGAGCTCGAACGCTTTAAGGAGGTCAATCTCTTTTTAAGGGGGATTGTGCCGATGCTTGGCTTCCGCACAGATGTCGTTTATTATGACAGGATGGAAAGGAAGGCGGGGGAAACGAAATACCCTTTGAAAAAAATGCTCGCTTTTGCTTTTGACGGGATCACTTCCTTTTCCGTTTCACCAATCCGGTTTGTTTTAGTGCTTGGATTGGTATCCTTTTTCTTGAGCCTAGCCTTTGGAGCCTACTTTTTAACGCTTAAATTTATCGGAAATACAGCCACCGGTTGGACATCGCTTATTACTTCCATCTGGCTAATCGGAGGTTTGCAGTTAATCGCCATTGGACTAATTGGCGAATATATCGGAAAAATTTATAAAGAAACAAAGCATCGGCCCAAATACATTGTCGATATCGATTCATATAATCTGCCAATTCCCAGGCACCATTTGCTTCAAAGGGAAGAAGATGGGTTTTACACCCTAAAGGCTTCCGAACGGAACCAATAGTCCCAAGACAAGAGTTTCTTATCTAACGAGAGAAACTCTTTATTTTTTTGTCGTACAACCCCCGGGGCCTGAATAAGAATGAGAAGACAGGGCATATACAATGTTTGGGGGGAGATTTAGATGAATGCATTTTTAGGTTATATCCTGTTAGGATTGTCGCTGGCTGCTCCCATTGGACCCATCAATGCCGCGCAAATTGACAGGGGGATAAGAAACGGGTTTCTGCATTCCTGGTTTATTGGAGTGGGAGCCGTTGTGGCTGATGGGCTATATATGCTGGTGGTTTACATAGGAGTCGTTCAATTTCTGCAAACGGAATTCATGCAGACCTTTCTGTGGCTGTTTGGCTGCTTTGTTCTGATATATACAGGTGTGGAAACAATCATGAATGCAGGAATAATAAACCTCGAACATTCACGGGGGCAAGAACCATTAATAAAATCTTTTTTTTCCGGCTTTTTTATGTCGATTTCCAATCCATTAACGATTCTTTTTTGGCTCGGAATTTACGGTTCCGTCCTCGCCAAGACAGCTGCGACTTACGATCCCAGCCAATTAGTGCTTTACAGCAGTGCCATTTTCATTGGGCTTTTAATTTGGGATATAACGATGGCCGGTGTCGCCAGCAGCTTTCGAAAATATTTAACTTCTCATTTACTCGTCATGATTTCCTTTCTTTCCGGACTATCTTTAATTGGCTTTGGCATCTATTTTGGTTTCCAGGCCTTGAAAAATATTTTTGCCTGAAAAGCTGGCGAACAGCAACGCCAGCTTTTCAGGCAGTCGGCCAAGGTTTAAGGACTTTTTTACGATTCCATTTATAGTTCATGATGAAGGTTACTGCTCCGATAATCCCGACAAAGATTAAGCTGATAAAAAATCCCGGCCTGCTTGAATCGTGAAAAAGTGTTCCGCTGACCGCAATTAAAATAAAAATGGTTCCGAGCGAATATTTTATTTTATCAATGGCCCTCAGCTCGAGAATTTTTCTGGGGGAAGCAAGAATAAAAATCCAATTATAAAGGAGCATCAATCCTGCCGCGGTTGTGATATATTCATAAATTCGGTTCGGCATGAGCAAAGCTGAAACAACCGAAGCGGTAATGCCGAGCATCGTAAGAATCAGTGTTGGAAGAGGAACCTTTAATTTCCCTTTTTTTGCAAAACTTGCCGGAGCATCTCCCTCTTTTGCAAGAGTGACAAGGACACTCGTTACACCGTATAAGGAGGCTGTCATTGTTGAAAAGCCCGCGGTAATTAAAGCTCCATTAAAAATATGCGGAACAAAGGAAAGATTATAAGCATCCAAGGCAATGACAAATGGGCTTTCCTTGGCGTTAAATTTATGCCAGGACACCATCATCACGGCTAGGCCAATCGAAAGAATATAAATAAACATGAGGGTAAACAGCATGATTTTCCCCGCTTTCGGTGCTTCCTCCGGATTCTTTAATTTCATTGCCATCAGCCCCAATATTTCAATTCCACCGAAAGCGTAAAAAGCGAAAAGTACCGATGACCATAATCCCATAAAACCGCTTGGGAAGAAGTCCTTCGTGCTGTTTGGATATTGAATCGGGCGGTTCCCATCAATGACGCCAAAAATTGCCAAACCGGCAATTATGATAAACATCAAGATGGCAGAAATTTTTAAAATGGCAAGGATATTTTCCAGCTTGTTTAATATATTGATCCCGATTAAAATAACTGCCAGCCCAAGAATGGCATAGCCTGCAGCAAAGAGCCATAGAGGAACCTTTGGAAACCAAAAACGGGAAAAGATTGAAAGTGCCGTCATTTGGCTCCCCATAATCAGCACTTCCGAACACCAGTAAACCCATCCGCTGCTAAAGCCGGCCCACCTTCCGTATGCTTTTTTCGCATAGGAACGGAAGCCGCCCTCAAGCGGCTCTTTCGCTGTCATTTTGGAAAGCGCATCAAAAACAAAATAGGTGCTGATGGCAGCAATAACAAAAGAAATTAAAATCGATGGTCCTGTCATTTTAATCGCCAAACTTGAGCCAAGGAAAAAGCCTGTACCAATCGTGCAGCCGACTCCGAATAAGGATAGCTGCCACCATTTCAAGCTTTTTGTTTTACCCATAAAATTCTCCTTTAAATGCTCCGGCCTGTCGCTCCAGGCGATTTGTCGGTATCCGCCTGATTATTATATTCTTCATTATTTAGACGTTCTCTCTGGTTTTGAATTCCTCCCAGATATGCTCCTGTATGCTTTTGTTGTTCCAGCCTGAATTTATCAAAATTTTCATTTACCACAAACAATCCCTCATTTCTTATCGTCTGTTCAATTTTTAAGATACACACCTCTCCGATTCTTATTCAGTTTAAATGGTTTGCACACCTTAGTTTTTTGATGGAATTAAATTTTTATTACATAATCAACCGTTAAACAAATGAAACTATAAAGGTATTAGAAAAAATGGAAAAATCATTTACTTGTTACCTTTGATGAAAGGGGTTTTAAATATGCTTTCAACAGAGCAACTTGCCGATTTACGGCTGCAATTATTAAAAGAAAAAAGTGAAGTTAAAGAAAACCTTGAACATAATGATCATTTAGGGCTGGAAAGAGGTCACTATCATGAGTCAGCCGGGGAACTCTCCAGCTATGACAATCACCCGGCAGATGAAGGAACGGACCTATATGAACGCGAAAAAGATATTGCCTTAAAGGAACATTATGAACTGCAATTGAAAAATATTGACAGAGCCTTAGAAGCAATGGAAAATGGTACTTATGGCATGTGTGAGGTGTGCGGGAAGGAAATACCTTTAGAACGATTGCAGGCTCTCCCTAATACCACATATTGTATTGAGCATAGTCCGGATCAGGTGACCTCGCCTAAACGGCCCCTTGAAGAGGGTGTGTTGATGGCTCCTTTCGGGAAGTTTGATATGGATGAAAAGGATGAAAATGTAGCCTTTGATGCAGAGGACTCCTGGCAGACCGTTGCCCAGTGGGGGACATCGGAAACGCCATCTGATTTGGCTTTTTCGGAGGATAACTATCATGATATTTATCCTGAGTCAGACGAAAACATCAGCTATGTTGAGGACTTTGAAAATTTTGTCGGGAACGATATGTACGGGAAAAATATAACGGTTTACCCTAATGCCCAGCATGAGCAGTATGAGGATGCACTTGACCAAGAAGGAATCATGACAAGCTTCGGTGACCTGCCGGCCTTTGAACATGATCCTTATGTTGACGATGATGAGAAGTGAGAATAGCGAAAGCGTATGTTTGTGAAGTACACTAGTCGCTGGAGATGGAAAATAATATAAAGAAAACAGCTTTCAATGAAGAAAGCTGTTTTCTCTGATAAACACGGGGGTTAGCTTTGCTCATTCCCGTTTTCAATTGCGGTTTCGATGTCACCTTCTGCAAGAGTGTCGCTTACTTGTTCATGTGTGATGGCAAGTCCTTTTGAAAGATCATCTGATTCCTGGTAATAGCTTGGATGATAGAAACTTCCGGCAAGCTCTTTTTTGGGATTAGCTTTTTTATCGCCCATCATGATGCCTCCTTATTATTGTGGGATACATCGGTATTTTTTTCTTTTTTTTTAATATTACTCATAAAATCTTAAGGAAGTGGCTTATATGAATAGAAAAAAACAATTTCCGTCACGAGAGGAATTGGATCAAGCCTTTCACTTTCTTCATGACCAGATCAATAGAATTGCTGTGATTGAGGAAGCAGAAATGATGAAACAAGAAAAAAAGCAAGAAGAGTAGTGGGGCAGTATCAGCGAGGAATTTTTAAAGGTGGTTTAATATGGCAGTTAGAGAAGCGCTGGCTAAAAAAATAGCCTGGATTAGTGTGATAAGCAACGTCATCCTGACATTGGGGAAAATTATTATCGGCTGGTATGGACATAGTGATGCTGTATTTGCCGATGGGATCCATTCCGCTGCAGATGTTTTCGCATCGGTCATTGTCCTTTTAGTCATTAAAATTGCTAATAAACCGGCTGATGAAGAGCATCCATATGGACATGGTAAAGCGGAAGTCATTGTTTCCGGAATTGTCGGGATTCTGCTTGTTTTTGTGGCACTTTATGTGGTTTATGAAGGGATTATTGGATTTTTTCAGGAGGTCGAATCACCTAGCCTCTTAGCTATGTGGGTGGCATTGTTCTCCTATATCGCTAAGGTTCTATTATACCGCAGTTCACTAAGGGTTGCTGAGCAGCACAACAGCAAGGCAATTGAGGCGATTGCCTTTGATCATAAAGCGGATATCGTGGCTTCTATCGCAGCTGCTATCGGGGTCCTCCTTTCTGTTTTGGGTGAGCGGTTTGGCATTCATTTTTTACTATATGGGGACAAAGTCGCCAGCATTTTTGTCGCCTACCTCATTTTTAAAATAGCCAGGGAACTGTTAACGGAAGCATTTGATATTCTTTTGGAAGGGAATATTAACAATGAGACACTAAAGGAATATATGGCTATTATTCATGAATTTCCTGAAGTGAAACGGATTGACCGGATCAGGGCCAGGGAACATGGCCATTATGTGTTAGTGGATTTGCGGATTTCCATTGATCATTTTAAGACCATCAAGCAAGGTCATGATCTTGCTAAATCGATAAAAGGAAAACTTATGCAAAATTACGATAATATTAAGGAAGTTTTAATTCATTTAAATCCCTTTTTTCCTGAAGACAAATAATTCCTAAAAAAACTGCTTTGTATTAGGCCATTTGGGTTTATGATAGTGAAAAAGAGATATTGAGAGACAAGCGGCTCCTCGTGGGCTGTTTTTTTATGGCAAGAATCCCGTTATTAGTCCAACAAGTTTTAAAGGAACAAAAGAAAGGGTATCATAATCATTGTGTTTGCTAATTTATAATAGCGATTGAGGAGGATACCCATGAAATCATTTGTTGTAGGTTTTCATCAAGAGGATAATGTCGATTCCATGCAAATTCAAAAATTAAATCAGGCGGATTTTGATAAAGCCACAGAAGGGGGGACGAGGCATTTATTTGAGCTCGATACAAACATTGGCTTTTTTGTATTTTTCGATGCCGCCGATGCCGATGGTGACCTCTCTTACATGGTTCTGCAATATGAGGAAGACAATGAAGAACCGGTCGGCTGCTACTCGTTCCAGCTGAAGGATTTCTACGAATTTATGGCATTGTTTTTAAATGACCTCGAATTTAATGAAGAAGTCGATGAAGAGGACGAAGAATACGGACCGATTCATCACTTAGCCCACCTCTTGTTCCATATCGTCGAAGAAGGAGGGGACTTGGAAGTTTAATTTTTGCACAAAATCCTCTGTTTGTTTGAAAATAAGATAAAGGAGAATTTTGAACCTCTATCTGGGAATAACATTTTGAAAAGAAAAACAGCACTGAACCTCGGTTCAGTGCTGTTTTTTCACTCTTTCATAGCTCCTTTATTAATCACAACCCTGGCTTTACCCATAAAGAATATTGTTATCGCCGCAAATGCAATTGGGATTAATGTTAGTAAAAAGGTATGGGTAATCGAGTCTGACATGGCATGAATAATCTTATCCAAAATGAAGCTGGGTATTTTTGAACGCTCTCCTGCTTCAAAAATTTGCCTTGGATCACCCATCTTAAAGGAACCGGCACCTTGGCCTCCCATACCTTTAAAGGCTTCCTTCAAGTTATCTGTAAATACATTTCCTTGAATCGTTCCGAAAATCGTGACACCCAGCGTCATGCCAAATGACCTTAAGAATGAGTTCGTAGAGTTAGCTGTGCCGCGGTATTGCGGCTCGAGGTTATGCATCGATGCTGTAGGCAGCAATGAGAATGAAAATCCAACCCCGAACCCGACAAGAATCATGTAAATCGTTAACAGCCAGCGGGCTGTATCGACTGTCATCGTGCCTAAAAGATACATCCCGGCCACATAGGAAACAATTGAAATAAACATCAGATTTCGATAGGATGTTTTCGTTAAAAAAATACCGCCAATCGTACTTCCGGCAACCGACCCAAGCATCATCGGCGTCAAAATCAAGCCGGCGTTTTTAGCCGTTCCCCCGTAAACAGCCTGGACAAAAATCGGAATAAAGACCGTTAAAATAATAAACGTTCCGCCGTACAAAAATGCAAGAATCTGCGAGGCTGCAAACAGCCGCCGTTTGAAAAGCCATAATGGCAGAATCGGCTCTGCTGCCTTAAATTCTGCAAAGAAAAAGGCAACAAAAAAGATGAAGAAGCTGGAAAATAAGCTGATGATTTGAACGGAATCCCAATCATATTTCTTGCCGCCAAGCTCGAGGGCAAACATTAAGCTGACGACGGAAATAATCAGCGTGACTGCTCCAGCCCAGTCGATTTTTTGCTTGGCATGCTGTAAAGATTCATGGTAATAGCGAACAATTAAAAAAATCGAAACGAGTCCGATGGGGACATTCACATAGAAAACCCAGTGCCAGCTGATATAATCGGTGATATAAGCGCCGAGCAATGGACCTAACACACTTGCGGCGCCAAAAACAGCACCGAGCAGGCCTGTCATTTTACCGCGATTTTCCGGCGGGAAGATATCAAAAACAATGGTAAAGGCAATTGGCATGAGCGCACCGCCGCCGATTCCTTGAATTGCACGGAAAATACTTAGTTGAACAATCGTTTGAGCGATCCCGCAAAGGGATGAACCCAAAAGAAAAACAACGAGTCCAAAAATAAAGAAGCGTTTCCGTCCGTACATATCGGAAAGCTTTCCAAAAATCGGCATTCCGGCCATAACCGCAACCATGTAGGCAGAGGTTACCCAGATAAATTTATCGAGCCCGCCTAGGTCAGAAACAATTGTCCCCATTGCGGTTGCCACAATGGTGTTATCCATCGCGGCCATCAGTATTGCTAATAGCAGGCCGGCAACGACAAGTTTAATGTTATTGTCTTTTTTAATCATAAAATTCCCCTTAAAATAGAATATTGGCTGAAAACAGAACGCTCCTTTTTAGTTATTCTGAGCTAAACTAAGGTAATTTTACGAGTATGGCTGGGTTCTTGTCAATTTTCAAAAAAAGACTCAGCAATGACTGAGTCCCCAATTGCTGATACAAGGATGTAAAAAAGTACCGCTCCAATTAAAATATTAATGGCAAATGAATATAAGGATCTGTAATCGCCTTTAAAAATTAGACCCCAGTATTGTTTGGCGAAATTAATTCTAAAACCCGCGGAATCCCATCCGATTTCCGCGGGAAAATTCCAAAAGTAAGCGGAATAAAATAAAAATTCCGCGGAATTATCACCAATTTCCGCGGAATCCTAAAAAATCTATTTTAATACATTAAAATATCTAGCTTCCGGATGGGCAAAAACCATCGCGGAAACAGAAGCTTCAGGTTCCATCATGCAGCCATCCGTCAGCTGAACGCCAATCTCTTCCGGCTGCAGCAATGTAAATAACTTTTTCTGATCCTCCAAATCCGGGCATGCCGGATAACCGAAGGAGAAGCGCTGCCCTTGGTAATGGGCGGCAAAACGGTCCTGCATCGTAAAGTTAATAGGGTCCGGGAAGCCCCAGCGGTCGCGCATCTGCCGGTGAATTAATTCGGCAAAGCCCTCAGCACTCTCAAGTGCCAGTGCCTGCAGCGCGTGGCATTCCAGAAAACGCCCTTCATTCTTCAACTGCTCCGCTCTTTCGCGAATGCCTCTTCCGGCCGTTACTGTAAAAAACCCAACATAGTCTATTACACCGCCGTCAACCGACTTTACATAATCAGCCAAACAAAGATGCGGCTCTGATTCCTGACGCGGGAAATCAAATGTCTCAATGATACGCTCCAGATTCTCCGGATCATAAATAAAAATTTTATTTCCATCCGACTTCGCCGGAAAAAATTGATAAACTGCCCGTGGCTCAATCCACCCATGCGTGCTGGCATCAGCAAGTAACTGATCAACAATGTCTTTTATTTTTAACGCTTTTTCGTCCTTCTCAGCGAGTAATTTTGCAATTTTCCCCTTTACACCTAAGTGATGTCCCAGAAGCATTTGCATATTGATATAGGGTTCAATATGTGAAAGAGAATAAGAATTTAAAATATGCCGTTTTGTATCCTTTGGAACAAAAACAGGTACTTCTTTAGAAACGGACGGTTTCACCCTCACGGCAACGGAAACAGGAGCACTCCTCAAGAAATCCCTTGAGCCTCCTTCAAGTGCAGCAAGCTTTTCATTTTTCTCCTCCAGCAGCCTTTGACAATCCTCCGGCGACTGCAGCTGATTGGCCAGCGCCAAGCCTGTCATCGCATCCTTGGCATATAAAACAAGTCCATCGTATTCTTTAGCTATTTTTGTATCTGTAAACTTCCGTGAAAGGGCGGCGCCGCCAACTAAAATAGGTACTGACAGTCCGGCTTCCTTCATATCCTGCGCGGTTAACACCATTTGCTGGGCTGATTTTACCAAGAGGCCCGAGAGCCCGACA
>CAYNUT010000113.1:0-807 GCA_964400595.1 uncultured Neobacillus sp.
TTCTATTAGACTGTTTTTCGGATGCAACCACAATTTTGTCCTTTAGAACCCTTCTATTAGACTGTTTTTCGGCCGCAACCACAATTTTGTCCTTTAGAATCCTTCTATTAGACTGTTTGCTGGCTTCAGTCAGATTTATCCCTAGATTCTCCGGCATAAAAATTGCGGATCAGTCTCCCCCGTTTCAGGAGACTGATCCGCAATTTTAATTTTTACTGTTTTCCACCCTCCGAATCTCTTCATAAGGCTGTACGACGACAAAGCCATCTCCTTCAAACCGCATTTGAATGGACTCGCCGCTGCCTCTTCCAAAAAACGTCTTCAAACTGATATCTGTTTGAAAATCTGGCTGGAGGCTGCCTGACCAGGCGACCGTAGCATTAGGATCGGTAATCACCGGCTGCCCCGGCCTAACTCGAAGTGCCAGCGGCTCATGGTGTGTGGTAATCGCAATCATGCCTGTCCCTTCACAGCGGACATTAAATAAGCCGCCAGCCATGATTCCGGTAATCCGCTTCATTAACTTAATATCCCATTTAATGCTTGGCTCAAACGCGAGCAGGTCATTGCCATTCACATAGATGGATTCGTTTTGCAGATTCAGGATCATAATCTTTTTCCCTGCATCGGCAAGATACAACTTTCCCCGGCCGTCCACTTTCATTAATGCGGCCCCTTCACCGGTAAAGGCCTTTTTAAAAGCTGTCCCCAGTCCGTGCTCCAAGATGCCCTCGCGTTCAAATTTAATTTCTCCATGATAGGCGACCATTGACCCAGCTTTCGCCCAGACCTTCCCGTCCAAATTGA
>CAYNUT010000113.1:817-11434 GCA_964400595.1 uncultured Neobacillus sp.
CCAGCATCCTCGGAGTTTCTAACTCAAAAAATCCCTCACCCTTATCCTCTTGCTCCGTTTTCCGAATAAATTCATCAATTGAGTATCTGCTCAATCAGCACACCGCCTTTCATAATCCTATTTACGAAAAAAAAGCCCAAATGTTTCAAAAAGCCAATTTTAATCTTTTATTCATATTCCATTCATAATTACCACTTAAGATAGGGGCAAATGATGATAAGGAGTTGAAACAAATGCTTAATCCATTACAAAGGTTAGTCAAATTTTCGAGTAGTAAACGCGGAGCCAAAGTAGTCCTTTTTCTTTGGATTGCCGCTGTCATAATATTAAGCGTTCTTGCCCCTTCCTCAAAGGACTATTCAGTAAGCAGCAAAGAAGGAAGCGTGAAAAACGATACGCCTTCCGCCATAGCCAATCAAGTAATGAAAGAGCAGTTTCCCTCTAAGGAAGGCTTAACAGGATTACTTGTTTTTCACAGTAATCATAAATTAACGGATAAAGACCGCGAAAAGATTACCGAAGTCAGCCAGTGGCTTAGTTCTGACGAAAAACCGAAATATGTAGAAAGTGCGCTTCCATTCCACCAGTTTCCTAAACCGGTGCAGGATCAAATGTTTTCAAAAGACGGGACAACATTGCTCCTCAATTTTACTTTAAAAGAGGGCTCAGATTCTCATGATGCCAATGCAACCATAAAGGTAATGAATGATAAACTAAAACAATTGAAATTAGGAACACTGCAGGCTGAGATTACAGGACCAGCCGGAATCTCATCTGATACGATTTCTATTTTTCAAAATGCCGACATTGTATTAATGTTAGCTACGATTGTTTTGATATTTGTTTTACTATTAGTCATTTACCGATCACCTTTGTTAGCCGTTATTCCATTAGTCATTGCAGCGATTGTTTACCAAGTCGTTGACCGAGTATTAGGACTAGGAGGTAAAAATGATTGGTTCGTCCTCGATAGTTCAGCAATTTCGATTATGCTTGTTCTTTTGTTTGCCGTGTTAACGGATTATAGTTTGTTTATTTTCTCCCGTTATCGTGAGGAGTTAAAAAACTTCTCCTCTAAATATAGCGCCATGGGGGAAGCAATCCACCATGTTTCAGAACCGATTTTGTTCAGCGGCGGCACAGTCCTTTTATCAGTGCTAACCCTATTTACAACCGTATTTATGCCATATAACCATTTTGCTCCTGTTTTTTCAGTAGCGGTTGTCTTTATTCTTATTGCCGGATTAACGTTAATACCAAGTATTTTTGCCTTAATGGGACGAAAAGCCTTTTGGCCATTTATTCCGAAGGCTGATGAAATGCCGAAAGAGAAAGCGAGCTTTTGGACTAAGGTTAGCAAGCAAGTTATGAAACATCCTGCAGTCATAGCAGGGATTCTTTTAATTACCTTGCTTGCAGGTGCCTTCAATACGACTTCGATTCAATATTCCTTTAACATTATGAAGTCGTTCCCAGATGATCTTTCTTCACGAAAGGGCTTTGAATTACTAGAAAAGCACTATCCTGCAGGGCAATTAGCTCCAGTTACAGTTATTTTAACATCGGATGAGCAAATTGCTGTAGATGAGAAGTTTTTAACAAACATTAAATCACTTGAGGACCATTTAAAAAATATTGATGGGGTCGATTCCATTAGCCAAGGCCTAACAGAAGAAATGATTAAAGACCCTAATAAGCTTCCACGCGGATTTATTGGAGAGAATAAAAAAGCTGTCAAGATGCAATTAGTTTTAAAAGATAATCCGTATGATACAGATGCGCTTAAAACCGTACAAAAGCTTCGCGATCAAGAAGGAAACATTCTTAGCAAAAGCGGGTTTTCTTCAAGCAGCTATCAATTACAATATGCTGGTCAAACAGCAGAACAATTGGATATTCGCGCCATGAATCAACGAGATATGGTCGTTTTATTTTCACTGGTCACAGTGTTAATTACGATCATGTTAGCGTTGCAAACTCGATCCATACTGATGCCGCTGCTTATGATGGCCACGATCCTATTATCGTATGTGGCAACCCTGGGATTCGGCTGGGTTATTTTCCACGATATCATGGGTTATGATTCCATCAGTTACCGATTGCCGGTTTACACATTCGTATTCATGGTGGCACTCGGGGTGGATTACAACATCATGCTGGTGTCACGAATTAAAGAAGAGGCGCAAAAGTTTTCTTGGAAAGAAGCAGTCGGCAGCGGTGTAGCCTTAACCGGCGGTGTGATTTCTTCAGCCGGAATCATTCTCGCTGCAACCTTTGCCGTGTTAATAACACAGCCATTACAAGAGCTCTTCTTATTCGGGATGATAATGGCTTTAGGGGTCATAATGGATACATTTTTAGTGCGCGGCATGCTGTTGCCTTCCATTTTGATATTAGTTAAGAAAAAAGGAAAATCACAGTCGGCTACACATACATTTAATTAATAAAAAAACGAACAGCACCATGCCGCTGTTCGTTTTTCCTCTTTTTAAAGATTCCATTTCTCTCTTTCTTGCCAATTTTAGTCATCTAAACCAGGTTCAAAAAAACATTTCTGTGTCTTGATATTGTTGTTCTCAACATTAAAACCGTTATAACAAAAATGAAGATCAAAATTGCACCACTAACAAAAAAGACAAAATCTGGGGTATAACTGTATTGAAAAATAAGAAAACAAGAAACGCCAAACAATACCATCAAAAACAATTCAAACAAAAAGGCGGTAAAAAACAATAGTAAATATGGTACAACAATTTTTGGGCAGGTAACATGTTTTAAGGTAAGCCCTTCCCAACAAAGTTTTGCGATCTTCCCCAACTCCATCACCTCAATGACCATGCTTTATCACACAGTATGTCCATATTGGCTGATTCTTTACTGTAAATTATAAAAAAAGACAGTACTCGGCTGCCTTTTTATTATGGTTTATAGTTTATACCCAATGAGGATCCCACCATTAAAAGGGTAAAATTAATAGAAAGATGCAAAGGGAGAGTCCGGCGAGAAGGCTGCTTTTTAGCCTACTTGACGGATTGGCTTATAACCCCGAGCCCCTAGGCGCTGGAGCTGGACAATTCTCAAATTCGAAATTTACACTTTCTTATTTCAAAAAACACCGTTCAGAAAAATCCGAACGGTGTTTCATCCTTTTTATTCCTTTGGATCCTCAATGTCCTTAGTACCTAAAGATCTAACATAATCTATTTCAGCACCACTAGTAAAGCCGCCTCCAATTGATGAATCTGAATATACGACTTTATCTTCTTTATTATAGGGATTCCAGCCAAAATAGAATTGATAATTAACAGGTTGAAAGTGGAAAAATTGCCCTGGATCCTTGGCGGCTCCCATCTTTATCGCTGAATTCATTATTTCAACCCATTCATTCGGCAGTTTCATCACCCCATAAGATTTCGCTTGCAAGGGAATCTTTTTCTCCATTTGAATTTTGGGATCATACGTTACCATCCCATCATGTCCAAAAAAACCTCGATCCCTTACAAAATAGAACTTCATATAACTCAATTGATCACCAGGATGAAGATTCCATATCAAGCGATATGTTGAAGGATCATCACTTTTAACCTTCCAAATGTGTGGTGATCCTCCCGTGTTAACCGAGACAATCCGCCATTTTCTCTTTTTCCACTCCCAATAACTAAGCCCATAGTTACCATCTTCTGATATAAAAGGAACCACTTTATGCTTCTTATCCACATCGACCGTATCTTGAATAACATTTGCGTTTGCATTTAGTAGGGTGTGATTAATCTTAGCCGCCGCTTGTTTATTTGATGGAAACGGTTTAGGGTTGGAAAAATAGAATCTATACATCATCGCTGAAGACAGAATCATTATTCCTAATAAAGTGAATGCCCAAGCTCTTTTTTTCTGCATCTTATTTGTCTCCCTTCAGCAACGACTCTTTGGAGCGAAAATAAAGCTGCCTCTTCGCTGTGGTGACTAACATCCCTTTTCCATCAGCTTCAAGATAAATCATCGTTTCAAGCCCACTCCCCCATTTAGCGGATGTCCCGGCGAGCAGGTAAGGGAACCGTTCATGTCTATTGGTTGAATCCCCCTTTGCCATGTCGTCTTCATAATACCACTGCTGGCCCTGAACTGATTTTGCAACCATACTATGCACTTGCTCCCGCAGACTTTCCTGATCCAACGAGTGATCCAACGCTGTAGGATGAAGATTGACAATCGAAGCATTCTCAATGTCCCAAATATAGGTAGACAGTTCGTTTTCAGAATAAATACTATGCTGGAGCGGTACTGCTAGTAGGGTCCCGGCTAAGAAAATATAATTCGCAAAAAAGCCAAGCCAAGCAAATTTTCTATACCTCTCCCAGCGTCCTTTTTTTCCATTTAACAGGAAATACAAAATCCAAACACCGAGCGGTAGAATGGCAAATTTGATAGGCGTCTCAAATAATTTCCAATTAAGCGAAAAAGAAAAAAGACCGACCAGCATACAAATGATTACTTTCCATATTTTCGGCTTCTCCTGCTGCCTTTTATAAAAACGATAAGCAAGAATACCAATAATACACCACGCTAAAAATCCAGCGATATAACTAATGAGACTAAACGTAAAATCAAAATGAAGTTCCATTCAATCGCCTCCCCTAATTTTACATAATTCGCCAAAGTTCCATAAAAATCCTCCGTGGAATTAAAAAGGTACCCCCATAATGGATAAACATGAAAAACCACCGTTCACATATTGAACGGTGGTCAAAATTATTTCTGCACAACTAAGTGAGCAAAGTGAAAATGGTCGAAGGCGTGTAAATCACCGTCTCTGTCCGCAAAATACAATTCTTCGATATTGGCAGGAGATAGATTTTCATATAGCAGCATATTGCACTCCTGCAGCTCTCGATCAAGTTCAAAGGGATCGAAACTGGTAACCATCGGTTCACCCGTAGCTGCAGTAATTTGCCGCATCTGAATCAGTTTCTTTGAAGCGAGCCGATCATTAAAAGCCGTGTCATCGAGGTAATCAAAGACAAAAGAGCTTCCGTTTATCGAGATATCTGAAATAGAAGTAAGAAGTTTGAAGAAATCCTGTTTCTCTAAGTACATTACGACACCTAACAAACTAAAATAGGCAACTTGTTGGTCATCATAGCCGCTTTTTTTCAACTCATCAGGCAAGGAATCATGGTTAAAATCTACGGGAACAAATTTTACGTTTGCAGGAATACCGATACCCATTTCTTGAAGGCGGTTTTGTTTAAATGCTTGGGTTGCGGGGTGGTCGACTTCATAGATGATAAAATCTTCTGGCAAGTTTTTCTGACGAAGGGCAAAAGTATCAAGGCCAGCTCCTAAAATGACATATTGTCTTATACCTCGTGAGATAGCAGACATAAGGGCATCCTCTGCGTATCTTGCCCGGCTGACTAATTGAGGAATCGTTTGGTTGTTCATCACCCATTCTAATTTCTCTTCAAACGTCTTTAAAGATTCACTCTTTTCCGGGTCAAAAAAGGCAATGGCATTAGCCCAATTGGTGCTGATCAACTGTTTTTCCTCATCGCGTAAAAGTGATTGAGCAACCCAATCATTAAAAATAGGCTGGGTGCTGCTCAAAGCATGATATCCCCTGGCAAAGCAGCTTACTAACGCCGTTAAACTTTCCTTTTTAGCTTCCAACAAAACTCCCCCTTTTAAAAAAAGAAAAACTCCTAGCAGTATTTCGCTAGGAGTCCATTTTATGACAGGGTATATTAATTGTCAATAATTTTTTATTATATCACACATTTTTAAAAATGTCAATAAAAATATTTCACTTTTTTAACCCCTTCGTACATAGTTCACATAAATCTACAAACCCCTTTTTTATTCACATTATTTTTTTAACATTTATTGCCTCAATTTGGAACAATAATAAACATACATCCCAAGAAAATAGGTGAATAACCATGACTCAAAGTATAACTAAACGATTCGCTGCAGCATTATCAATGATGCTCATTCTTATTTTCTGCTCTTCTTTTGATTATTTTCAGCACTCACTACGTCAGGAAATTAAGCATTTTAATATGAAATATGGAGATGACCCAAAACAGAAATTAGATATATATACAGCAAGTAGAGAGGAAGTGGGAAAACGGCATCCTGTTATCATATATGTACATGGCGGCAGCTGGGTCGGCGGCGATAAATTTAATGTTGCGGAAAAGCCGGCTTATTTTACCAATAAAGGTTATGTATTTGTGTCCGTCAATTACCGGCTTGCGCCTGAAGTGAACTATAACCAAATGGCTGCAGATGTTTCCACTGCAGTGAAGTGGATATATGACCATGCCGGATTGTACCTTATTGACCACTCAAGAATAAATTTGATGGGGCATTCTGCCGGAGGGCATTTAGTGACCTTAATCGGGACAAACCCTAAATTTTTAAAAAGCGCAGGACTGCCCAAGCAGGCAGTAAAGTCCGTTATTGATTTGGAAGGACCGATTGACTTAACTGAGTTAATCCAAAAAAACGGGATCTATAAAAAAGTTTTTGGGAATGATAAGAAGGTTTGGGCTGAAGCGTCTCCAGTCACTTATGCCGGAAATCAAAATCTTCCGCCGCTGCTTTTTGTCGGCCGTAAAGATAAATCCCTGGCTGCCTTTATTGGGGCGAACAGAAACACGTCAGATTTTTTCGAATGCAAAACACTTTCACATCGGGAGATAACGGGTCTGCTCGGCTCAAGCCAAGCACCGGTGGAAGCGAGGAATATGACAAATGCTGTGGAGGCTTTTTTAAAAAGATATAATTTCTGACGCAAAAGAAGCCAAACCTGATTTCTTATCCTGTTACAGGTTTGGCTTCTTTAGGTCTGTAGAAACACCCGTCAGATATGTTTAGTTGTTATTTGCCCCGCCTTCCCGCAAAAAAGGACTGGAATCAGCGCTGTCTGAAAAATATTCTGCCTCGTCTTTAACAATTCCTTCCTTTTCCTGACTGCCGCTAAATTTAAAAACAATGATGCCGCCGATAATGACCAGTACACCGATTAGCTGTTTGGAAGTGAAAGGGACTTTATCGAGACCAAGCCAGCCGAATGTATCCCATAATAAGGCAAAAAGAAGCTGTGAGGTCAAAACAATCGAGATGGCATACGTCGGTCCGAGCCGCTTCATCCCCTGAACAAGACAGGTGACCACGCCTACCCCGATGAAGCCGCTGACCCAGTACCAGGGCTGCATATTTTGTAAGATAAATAGATGTTTCCCTTCAAAAATGAAACCCAGCGTAAGTGATGCGAGAAATCCCAGCCCTAATACTAATGTCGTAGTAGCCCAAGAACCCGCTCGTTCATTCACCTTACTATTAAAAATATTTTGCAGGCTGAGCAGCGAACCCGCAGCCAGCGACAACAATAGTCCAAGAACCATAACCTCTACACTCCCATGGAAATTTTTTATTCGTAGATATTCTCACCCGCCAGCGTCCTTAATCCGTCCCGATCCTTCACAAGAATAAAGCCTTTGTTACGTTCAATTAAACCCTGTTCGCAAAACTGTCCAATCACCCGGTTCAGGTGTCTGGTGCTGGTTGCAATTAAGTTCGCTGCATCCTTAATACTGATGCTGATGCGGTCATTATTAAGTGAATCGGATTCATCAAAGGAAACTGATAGAAGATAACTAGCCAATCGCACTTCGACTGGATACATCAGATTAAAGCTCATCGAGATGGATTTAACGGCAAATTTCTTCGTAATGATGTTCAGTAAAAATTGCAGCAGTGGCGCGTAGTCCCCTCCGTACTCCTTCAACCAGCGGTGGTGAACTCCAATCATATGGACAGATGAAACAGCCTCAACCGTGTTAATAAAATCAATTTTCTGCACGAATTCTAAATCGCCGATTACCTCGAGCGGTTTCTTGAAAGAAAGAATAAGGGTTTTTCCTTCTGCCGAAGTCGTATAAACTTTTATCTTTCCCTTAACAAGTACGTACAGATGGTCCGAGGGGTCTCCCTGGGCACAGATGACTTCCCCCTGATCAAAACTGAACAGCGACAAATGCGGCAGTATTTGTTCATTAAATATCGATTCAATTTGATGTTCCCGCAAATAAAACTGCAGCAGTCCTTGGTCTTTCCATTCCTTCAACAACGTTCACCTCCGGCTTTTTCATACGATTAGGACCTCAATATCACAACTCCCGCAATCATCATTCCAATGCCGATGAACTGCGGCAGCCTCATCTTTTGCTTCACAAGGCCGAACCATCCATTGCTGTCAATGATAAAGGTCAGGCTCAGCTGAGCGATCATGATAGCAGCTATTGTAAAAGTAACACCGATTCTTTGAATGGCCATAACATTACTATAAATAATGACCGCCCCGAAACTCCCGCCAATCAAATATATCGGCTTCACATGCTTAAAACTTTTCCATTTTCCGCCACGAACAAACATCAAGATTAGTATGGACAAAATGAATCCTGTCAATTGGGTAATAGTCGCCGCCTGCCAGGTGCCGATATCATGGCTAATCCGCGTATTAGCCACCCCTTGCAAAGTAATAAAAGCTCCGCCTAAAAATGCAAATATGATTCCTTTCATTTGTCCTTCCCCCTGAATTAAATCTAAACCTTTCTTTTATTAAAAAATAAATCCAGTTATTCGGAAAGGACATATGTCCCGGTTAATAAAATTTAACAACCCAGCCCCGGAGAAATTTAATCAATTGATTGATTAGTTTCCAAATGCCAATCATATCAACAGCCCCAGCGATTTAATCAAATGATTGATTAGTTTTTTTATCACAGAGACTCTGGTTCTAGATATTTAATCAAACGTTTGATTAGTTTTTCAAACTAGGCGTACCAACGCTTCCAGCCATTCTAACAATCATTTGATTAATTTTACCTAAATTTCAACCAATCGTTTGATTAATATTCAACTTAATTTAATCAATCGATTGTTTATATTGTGTATGCCAATCATATCCAGGGGTTTCAGCTTTCAATCAATCATTTGATTAGTTGCCCCAACTAGAAATACCAATGGTTCCAGCGACCTAATATCAATGGTTTGATTAGTTTTTAGAAAGGAGCAAAACTGGCCCTTGTTTAGTGATTTCAGTTTCTTTGTGCTAGTATGATAATTGAAAATAAATTTTTGGAGGGTTAAAAATGGTTCTGCCAAACTTTGAAAAAAACCTGCATAAGTATGCCAAGCTTTTAGTTGCAAAAGGAATTAATGTCCAGCCTGGTGATTGGGTAAAAATGACGATTACCGTCGACCAGGCACCATTTGCCCGGTTAATCACAAAAGAGGCCTATGCACTTGGAGCTGAAAAAGTAATCGTCAAGTGGTCTGATGATGAAATTACCAAACAGCATTATTTACACCAGCCAGTTGAGGTGTTGACGGACATCCCTGACTATGAAATTCAAGAATCTGATGATCATGTCTTAAATCATCATGTCAGCCGCCTTTCCATTTTGTCAAGTGATCCAGGCCTGCTGAATGAAGCTGATCCGGCTAAAGTTGCTGCCTACCAAAAGGTTGCCGGAAAAGCATTCAAAGCTCAACGGATTGCCACACAGAATGATGATTTGAAATGGACGGTTGCGGCTGCGGCCGGGGCTGGCTGGGCTGCAAAGGTGTTCCCGGATCTTGCCACTTCCGAAGAACAGGTCGATGCCCTATGGGATCAAATTTTTAAAACCTGCCGCGTTTATGAAGACGACCCAATCGCAGCTTGGGATAAACACAAAGAAATGCTGAATGAAAAAGCAGCGAAATTAAATGAAATCCAGTTCGATGCCTTGCACTATACAGCACCGGGTACGGACTTAACATTAGGGATGCCGAAGAATCATATTTGGGCTTGTGCCGGAAGCCATAATCCAAAAGGGGAAGAATTCATTGCCAACATGCCTACGGAGGAAGTCTTTTCGGCTCCCGATACACATCGAATGGACGGAGTAGTCCGCAGCACCAAACCGTTAAGCTATGCTGGTACATTAATAGAAGGTATTGAAGTACACTTTAAAGATGGGAAAATCATCGACATTTCTGCTGAAAAAGGCGATGAAGCGATAAAGAAATTGGTTTTTGATAATGAAGGCGGAACTGGCCTGGGTGAAGTAGCCCTCGTACCGGATCCATCGCCGATTTCTCAATCAGGGATTACCTTCTTTAATACACTTTTTGATGAAAATGCATCCAATCACTTAGCGATCGGCTCGGCATACCCGACGACCATTCAAGGCGGAACGAAAATGAGCCAAGAAGAATTATTAAAGAATGGCATGAATACCTCTACTGTTCACGTTGACTTTATGATTGGTTCAAACAAGATGAATATTGATGGCATCAAACAGGACGGCACCATTGTTCCAATTTTCCGCAACGGCGATTGGGCAATTTAACGTTTTTGCATGATGTTCATGAATGTCAAAAGGCCAAAAGACAAGGCTGTTTCTAGCAGCTGTCTCTTGGCCTTTTTTATCCCGGCAAGTAATAGAGAAGTCCCGACCAAGCCAATGTCTGTACCATTTGCGAGCTTTGCCAGGAAGCCCAATATAGCTCCAAACAAAATTTTTGGAGTTCACGGGAACCAGATGACCTTTCTGATTCCCGTGGATG
>CAYNUT010000114.1:0-11172 GCA_964400595.1 uncultured Neobacillus sp.
TTGTCCTTTTAGAGAAGCAATTATTGAAGAGGTGATCAATGAAAACAGCTCTCGACAGTTTTTTTCTGTATAAGAGATAAAAAATGTCAATGATAGACTGGGATTGAGCTGTTTTTAATCAAACGATTAGTTAACTGACAAAAAATTTGGTCATCAATTGAAGTAAATCCTTAAGCAGCGTGTTTCCTGATGAAATTAATCAAACGATTAGTTAGATTGACGGTTGGCAGATTTTGTTGAGATTCCGCGAAATATATGCGAAGCCCAAATAAGCGAGGTAATAAAGCAGATTTACACTCTTTAATTGACAATTTTTTTGGGGGATGGAAGTGCAGAAATGGTGATATTACAAGCTTCTACCTTAATCTAATCAAACGATTAGTTAACTGACAAAAATTTCAGCGTCCAAATGAAGGAAATCCTTCAGCAGAGGGTCTTTAAGTAAATTTAATCAAATGATTAATTAGTTTTGGGTTAGATGGAATTTGTGGAAAATTGCCGAAATGGACGAGTGTTTAATTAGTGCCAATTTTTTATTACGTTCGTAAATGTATTTCGTTTGACAATTATTATAGTTTCATATATTATGATTTCGAGATAATTATTCTACAATAATAGAAGGAGACTTCCTAGATTATGAACGTACTAGTAGTAAAAGCAAACAACCGTCCAGCTTCAGAAGCAGTATCTAGTAAAATGTATGAAACCTTTATGGAAAACTTAGAGGGGGTTAATGTAACCACTTTTGATGTGTTTTCCGAAGATATGCCTTACTTTGGCCAGGATTTATTCAACGCATTTGGTAAAATGCAAACGGGCGAAGAATTAACCGATGTAGAACAACGTATTTTAACTGCAAAGCAAAAAGCAATGGATGCTTTAACAGCAGCAGATGTTGTTGTATTTGCTTTCCCGCTGTGGAACCTTACGATCCCAGCTAAATTACACACGTTTATCGACTATGTGTCCCAATCTGGCTTTACATTTAAATACGATGAAAATGGCCAATTAGTAAGCCTAATGACTGACAAAAAAGCCATTATTCTAAGTGCCCGAGGCGGAGTTTACTCAACTCCGGAGGCAGCTCCTATGGAAATGGCTGCGACTTTTATAAGAACCGTTGTTGGCGGTGTATTCGGAATGGAAATTATGAATGAAGTTATCATAGAAGGCCATAATTCAATGCCGGATAAAGCCGATGCTATTATTGCCGAAGGAATGGCCAAGGTTGCAGAAGCAGCAAGAAGCTTATCACCGGTTTTAGTTTAGGCCGGGGGCTAAGCGGGTTCCCTAACCTGGCTGTAAAAGCAAAACCCCAATAGGGAGTCCGGTGTCCGTTCAAGTACAAAATAATCATGTTTTTTTAAAATTAACCCCGGTTTCGTTTCAATTGAAATCGGGGTTTTTATTGGAATTTGCAGGTTCGAGTATCATTATTCTGGCTTGGTTCTTTGTTATAGATGTTTACTTTATATTTATAGGTGCTGTGTGTTTATTTTTGTTCCACTTCCAAATCCTAATACCTCTTATTTAAAATTTCAACATTAATAGTTTGTTCCACATCTGCAAAGCCTTCTTTAGCTAATTGGTCCCGGACAATCTTTTTTGCTCCATCCATTGATAACTCTTCAAAACTTTAAGATGCTTCAGCGTTTGATTCTTTAAATCATTTATAATGTTCGAGATGAAAAAAGAACTCGAATTACCGAGTTTTAATTTGTTTACCACATCTAATACATTTACCGGTGTAGTAGTCTACTTTATGGATCCCATAAAGAAAACAAAATATGGACTTAATACTCAAATGATTCCACTCCTTTGAATATCAATCCGGCAGTCCAGCCATCTTAGTTTTACCTAGGATCTGAGACTTTGCGTCCCTATTTTTCAATAGGTTTGCCTTTGTCAGATTTTTTATAGAAAATTATGTCTTAAATTGTAACACTATTACTATTATTCTGTAAGTTATAAGTTGAATTTTTACACAAATTTAATAATTACAGCAAATTTTGAGTAAAACGGATTGTAGAGGAGTACGGAATTGTTCAACTAACCGTGGCTATGCTGGAATATAGAGCAAAGCCTTTTTGTTTATTTGGCTAACGGGCAACATTGTTTAATAAGAGTTTCATTTAAAAGGAACCGCAGTTAGCGGTTCCTAAGATTTTTATTTATTTGTTCCGTTTATGATACTAAGAGAATTGTTGAGTGCAGATTTACAATGGTTGACATCTGGGTTTGATGTACGAACTGCTGCTAATACAAGGTCAATAGTTCCATCAATTTTAGTCCATCTTGTGCCATCTATTTTCCTAAGTTTAGGCTCCGATGTGTCCCATTTATATTCTAAATCGTCAGCCCCTTTTTTCGCCGAAGTAAAGTCCTTTGCGTTTACTTTGTTTAGCATATCACTTTCAATTTTAACAAAATCTGTTAATTGTCCAGATAATGTAGTTTGAGCAGAATCGGTTTCCGATGCTATATTATTGTTGCGCCAAACATAACCGCCTATACCGACAGCTAAGAAAACGCACAGTACCACAATGGTTTGTTTAAAAACATTTTTCTTTCCTTCAATTGAGCGGTTTGTTGCCACTGTTTCACTCTTTGCCTTTGTATCAATTTTTGTAACAGCAAGAAAAATGATTATTGCTAAAATAGCTATCAGAAAAATCACGCTAGTAACTGTTGTCCCCAAACCTAACCCGCCATTATTTTTAGGTTGAGATAGGTAATCTCCTAATGATGCTCCAAGTGGACGAGTAAGAATATACGCAATCCAAAACGCTAGTATCCCATCAAGTTTTAAGAATTTCCATGCCATAAATACACAAGCTATTATAACAACGACTATTAATCCTGTGTTTAGATAACCAAGACCAAGTTGTTCAGAATATAAATCTCCGACTGCTGTTCCAAGTGCAAATGTGAAAAGAATGGTAAGCCAATAGAAAACCTCTCTTTTTCTTGTATGAATTGAGTGTATCGAGAGTGTTTTTTCACTAAGAAACCAAAAAAGAAAAGTTAATCCTAGCAGCACGGAGAAAACGACTGTACTAAGCTCAAGAGGTACTCCCATTCCGTCTGTCAAATTATCAGTTACCAATGTTCCAAATACGCTTATTAGCACAACGGTTAGCCAATAAATGCCCGGAACATATCTAGTTGTTCTGAATTGAAGATACAATACAATGAAAAATGCTATTCCCATAATCATGGTAGTGACAGTTAAACCAAATCCAAGGTTGAAATTAAGGAAATCAGCAAATGTTTCACCGACAGTTGTGCATAAAACTTTGATTATCCAGAAGAAAATAGTAACTTCTGGTACCTTGCTCAACAGTTGCCCGCCTAAAGGTTGGACCATTTCAGTTTGTTTAGAACCCGATAAGCTTTCTTTCAAAGAACTCATCTCCTTTTCGGAAGTAGTCATTGTTACAAAGCAATTTCCATCTTTTATTTTCATTTAAGATGATGCTAGTCTCTACTATATTAGAAATTGTGGGGCTATTTATTAAGAACTGATTAAAATTAACTTAAGTGTCTATTAAATAAAGGCGGAATTTTTTTATTGTATATTCGGTCCAAGGAGTACAATTTCAATATTATCTCTTGAATGGGTTTGGTACGAATGCGAGTCATTTTTAGAAGAGAACAATAACATGGAGGAAATGGTCTAGGACTTGTTATTGCAAAGGGGCTGACAGTGAAATTAGGGGGTAGTATTAAGCTGGTGAGTTTGGATGATTTGAATTGGTTTTGGCGGGAAGTATACTTAAAATTAGAAGTTGAAAACTTTGAACCCTACTGGAATTTCGATGATTTTTCAAATTGAATAGTTGGAACATGCCCAACAGATGTACAATTTAACAAATTCTGTGAGGGCATTGCGACAAATGGAGTACCTTTTCTGAAAGCTATTTAGCTGTTAAAACACTTGAAGGCTGTACGAAACTCCTCAAAAACTTGAGTTAATTGAAATTTCCCTCATGGGATTTAATAAAATAAGTATAGTTTGAAAAATATTCTACTTAAAGAAACGGGTGCTTTTGCTCAATAATAGAATTATTAGAAAACCGAAAATATGCAAGTTTTTTTATCACAGCTTGCATATTTTCGTGTTTTTTATTCAAAAAACATACTGCTAAAAACAGGGTAAAGAGTATGAAATTACAATGATAAACCCATATCAAGAATAAATTTGAAGATATAATATTTTCTCTGTTTGATTATACTTTAAACCGGTTGATCATTTCCCGCAGTTCCTCAGCCAAATTAGTTAACGACTTTGCTGCTCTCAATATTCCTTCTGATGAAGCCATTTGCTCTTCTGTCGTTGCAGCAATCATTTCTGTGCTGGATGTGGTTTCTTGAGATATTATTGAAATTTCCTCAACAGAATTGGCAACTAATTCAAAACTAGTATTAAGTTGTTCGGAAGTAGCTGCAATTTCCTGGATATGTGATGAAACAATTTCAATATCTTTAAGAATTTCATTAAATTTCATGGATGTTTCTTTCGTTATATCCATTCCATAAGAAACATTTTCTTTTACTTCTTGAATTGAGTCTACCGTAGCGAGTGTTTCCTGCTGAATACTTGCTACGATGTCATTAATTTGATTTGCTGATTGGCTGGATTGTTCAGCCAATTTTCTTACTTCTTCGGCAACAACAGCAAAACCTTTTCCATGCTCACCTGCACGTGCGGCTTCAATCGCAGCGTTAAGAGCCAGTAAATTGGTTTGTGAGGCAATAGAGTTAATTAATCCTGATATGTTGCTGATTTGGGAGGCAGAATCATTAAAGGTTCTAATTCCTTTGACTGTATTTTCAACTGAAGTGTGAATGGATTCCATTTGCCCTACTATTTTCGTAACAGAGTCTGCACCTATTTCTGCCTGCTCTTTAACCCCTGTAGTCTTTTTTGCTACATCTGTAGAGTAGGAAGTAATACTGGCCAATCCTTGTACGGATTCTCTCAGAGATATAGTCGTTTCATTTGTCATACTGTTCTGTTTTTGCGTTCGTACGGTTATTTCTTGCATGGAATTGGATACATGTTCAGATGCAATCTTCGCCTGTTCAGCACTTGCAGAAAATTCCTCAGAAGAAGCAGCCACCTTTTCAGATGATGAGTTGATGTTTATAATGATGCCCCTAATGGTTTCAACAAAGTCATTAAAAGATTTTGATAACTGACCTAATTCATCCTGATTTTTTACGGAGATTTGTTTTGTCATATCTCCATCTCCGCGTGAAATCTCTTTCATTTGATTATTTACTAGATTTAATGGCTTGATGATTGATTGAATGACGACGACTCCTAGCACGGCACCAAGAATGGATATCGCAGCTGTTATTGTAAGAAAACGGACTATAAAATTATTCATGTCTTTTTTTATTAAGTTTTTTTCTTTGTTGATTTCTTTTGTAAGGGAGTAGAGGTAGTCATTTACTTCAGGATCAAGAGTATCTTTCCTAATATTACGCTCCTTACCAAAATGAAGGGATAAGGCGTTAGCAGAATCCTGATTGATTACCTCTTGACTAACGTTCCAATAATCATTAATTGCCTTTTCAATTTTTAGTACCTTTTCCTTTTCCTTTTGAGTCTTTATGATGCCTTTTAAGGTAACAATTGAATCTCGAATTTCTTTGACTTTGGAATTCATTTCATCAGGATACTTGGCATCGCCTTGAATTAAATAGGCCCTTTCATCATTTGATATTCCTGCTAACCGAAATTGAATATGTTTTAACTGATTCTGGATAAATATTTTATTGTTAATCTCGGTATTTTTCTTAGCATTTTCTAATAAATGCATTACGGAGTAAGTGCCTAATAGGATTAAAGACGAAATTAATACTCCTAAAAGAACATAGAGTTTTTTGCGAATGCTCATTTTTTCTCTCCCTATTTTAAAGAGTTTTTTTGAAGATAAGTAGATTTTTACTAATTACAAATTTTTATCGGTAGAAATAGTGAAAAATTTAGGAATGCAAATGAATGATAAGTTAGTAGTTTTAATTTAGTCATCCTTGTGTCATGCTTCTCTATCCTTTTATTAGCCTATCTTTTTATATAAGTAAACTATTGGTCTCCATACTTCTCTTTCAATTATTAAAACGCAGCCGGCCGGAAACCTAGCAGTATATAGTTAGCTATCCCCCAATAATTACAATTTGGTGCCCTGAATCTGTCCCTGACACCACCGTCCACCTGAGACGGACAAATTAGAGGATTTGTCCATGAGTGGTGCCTGACACCATTAGGTCTTGGGTCGTAGAGGAGATTACACCAGCTGCCCGATGTTGGTGATGAGATGGAAAATCTATAATAAAAAAGGATAAATCACCCAGGGTGCGAGACTGGCAGACAGAGAAAAAAGGGGAAGGCTAGAAAACACAAAATTAACGGAGGGGAAAAGAAGTTATGCGATCGTGGATTAATTTTTCATTAAAGAATGCAGGGGTTATTTTTATCACCATGTTAATGGTGATTGCAGGCGGGATCTATTCCGTCAAAACGATGAAGATGGAATCAATGCCGAATGTAGACATTCCTTATATTATCGTACAGGTTCCGTATATTGGGGCTACGCCTGAACAAGGTTTAGAGGATATTGGGAAGCCGTTAGAAGCAACTCTATCTGGAATCAAGAAATTGGATAATTTGTATATTGAAGCCCACGGTAATGTGGTCGTGGGGATTCTCGAGTTTGACATGAGCAAGGACATGGATGAAGCCGAAAAGGATGTTACGACCGCGGTCTCATCCATTAAGCTTCCTGAAGGGGCGGAGAAACCGGAAATTATTAAGGACGGTCCTGCTGCAGCACCGGTCTTTCAGTTTGCTCTTTCGTCGGAAACCGCAGGTCAATCTGATTTGACCCAATATATAAATGAACATATCAAGCCAGCATTAACCGGAATCGATGGAGCAGGAGCGATTGATATTTCGGGTGAGACCGAAAAGGAAGTGGCGGTAAAGCTTGACCCGGAAAAGATGAAGAACTACGGGATTTCCTATGAGACAGTTAAGCAAACGTTCATGGCCCATCATTTTTCCTTTCCAGCTGGGCAGGTCAATGTAGATGATAAAACCTTAAATGTGCAGGCTGATTTCAAGCTTGGTTCTGTAAAGAATGTAGAGGATATTCAGATTTTGGCTCAAGGGCCAAGCGGTGGTGTTCAAAACATAAAGTTGTCGGAGATTGCCGCTATTTCTTATACCAACAAAAAAGAAACGGTCTACACCCGATTAAACAAAAAGCCGGCTGTTTTGGTAGAAATGAAGGCTCAGGCGGGCTCCAATACCGTTGAGGTTGTTGGGCAGGCGAAGGAAAAGCTGGATGCATTAGATCTTCCTGCCGGCTATAAATTAACCAAATTATATGATACCTCAAAAGAAGTAAAAACATCGGTTAATGGGATGCTGCGGGAAGTATTGCTTGGTACCTTGTTTGCTGTGATTGTGACGTTTTTATTCCTTCGCAATATAAGGGCAACGATTGTAGCCGTTCTTTCCATTCCTTTATCGATATTAGCCTCATTAATTACAATGGGATATTTCGGCTATAGCTTAAATATGATGACCCTTGCTGGTATTGCCGTTGCCGTAGGACGTGTCATTGATGATTCGATTGTGGTCATTGAAAATGTATACCGCCGGACCTTAACCAGCGAAAAACGCAATGAAAGAATGGTGTTAACTGCTGCCAAAGAAGTGGGGGGAGCAATTACCTCTTCCACCCTTACGACAATTGCCGTATTCGGACCGCTTTCCTTTGTGCCGGGGATTATTGGCCGCTTTTTTGCACCGTTTGGCATCACGGTCATTGTGGCGCTCGCGTTTTCCTTGATTGTTTCACTAACCGTTGTGCCATTATTGGCAAAGTTATTTTTACTGCGGATTAAGCCTAAAGAGGTAAAGGAAACCTTTTTTGAAAAAGCCTACAAGCATATTCTATCATGGGTACTAAATAAACGAGCCGTCACGATAGTTTTGGCATTCATGATGTTTGCCGGGTCACTCGCGTTGGTTCCGATGATCCCGAAGAATTTCTTGCCCCAGGAAAAAGCCGTTTCTTACAGATTATCGGGAGACCTGCCGGATGGTACTTCACTAGAGAAAGCGAACAGCCTTGCTGGTAAAATCGAAGACATTTTAACGAAGGAAAAATTTATTAAAAATACGCAAACGATTGTGAACGGGGAACATCTTCGGTTTTCAATTGATTTAAAGGATGACATCACGAAGGGGCAAACCAGTGATTTTGAAAAGCGTGTAAGGGCTGAGGTTGAAAAATTGGATGACCAAATGCAGGTGGCGCTTGCTCCTGTTGGGATTGTCGGCACATCCGGGCTTGTGTTTATTGTCGAGGGCGGGAATGCCAAAGACTTAGAGATTGCCGGGAAGCTTATTGTCGATAATATTAAAGATATAGATGGGTTGGAAAATGTGGAATCCAACCTCTCTGGAGTGAAGGAGCAGCTTCAATTGGAGATCAATGATCAAAAGGCTGCCGAAAAAGGCTTAAGCCCGATTATGATTGCGGGCTTTGTAAGGGAGCTCATTGCGGGCAATCATGTTGGAGACATACAGATAGAAGGGAAAACAACGAGTGTCAATTTGTTGTTGAACAGCGGTACGGCTAATTCTATAGATAAAATTATGAATCAAACGATGACGAATGCGATGGGGCAGCAGGTAAGTCTCTCAGAAGTGGCGAAGTTGACAAAAACACCAAGTCCGTCCGCTTTGTACCGGTTAAACCAGCAGCAATATGTGCAGGTTACCGGCCGGATCACGACCGATAACTCCTCCGGTGTGCAGGCGGAGGCAGATAAGAGGCTTAAAACCTTAGACTTACCAAAAGGGGTTTCGTATCATTCTGAAGGTCAGGCGCAAGCAATGAATGAAGGATTTACCAATATGACGATTGCGATGGCCGTTGCCGTTGTGCTTGTGTTTATCGTGATGCTTGTGGCATTTGGAAATATGTTAATGCCAGTGGCGATTTTGTCTTCCCTGCCATTCTTGTTTTCCGGCGGGTTGCTGGGATTGTATTTGACTAATCAGGCCCTTGGCATGCCGGCACTGGTCGGCTTCCTGATGTTAATCGGAATTGTCGTCACGAATGCGATTGTGTTGATGGAGCGGGTGAAACAGAATGAGAAGAAGGGCATGGAACTCAAAGCAGCCCTTCTTGAAGCAGGAAAAACGCGTCTCCGTCCGATCTTGATGACTGCTCTCGCGACTATTGGTGCTCTGCTGCCATTAGCCTTATCTAGTGAAGGCGGATTAATCTCAAGATCACTGGCAATTGTGGTCATCTCAGGGTTACTGACATCCACTTTGTTAACCTTGGTCATTGTGCCGACTACGTATCATATTATGAAAGCAATTAAAGGGAAATTTTCTAAAAAAGGTATCATTGAGGGGGAAGATCCTCACTCGGTTAAAGTGGTTTAGTGTGTAAGGCAGTTGGCGAAAGGTGCCCGCTGCTGGCAAAAGGGACGGTTCTGACGGCATTTGAGCCATGAGAACCGTCCCAATGGATTTCCTGTTACCTTGTCTTTGTCTAAATTCCTCTTCCATCTGCCCAGTAATTACCTACCAATTGTTGGCTGCCCTACTCCCTCGAGAAATCTCAATGCTCTTTTTGGTGTTAATTACTGTGTAAATTGTACTGCTAAAACCCCTGTGTGATTTTAACATAATTATTTCGTTTTCCCTCCAAAAGGAGAACCCCTTAACACGCAAATGTTTTTAATTTGTGTTTTATTCAGTTCAGTATTAGTCTCTGGTGAGAACTTTATCAATCTTCAAGAGCATCAAGACGAGCACGAATTAAGTCTCTCAATGCTTCATGATCTTCATCTGGAACCCATACAGAAGTAAGCTCTCTTGCGCGAAGTAGTTGAGCTAATCTAATAGAATCTCTTTTATCTGTTTTCATGCGATCGCCAGATCTCTTTGGGATAAGAGAGGGTGCCACAACCAAACATTCAAATTCCATTGAAAGAAGTAATCGGTAAATTCCATATCCTGTATACCCTGCTTCATAACATACTAATAGGTTGTCAGGATTTCTTAACTGTTTTATTAGTGTGCGAATGTCTTCTGGTTTATTTTGAATAGTTCCATGAAATCTTGGTTCACCACGACCAAGATCAGCAACAGCAATCGTAGGCAGAAATCGCCAAATACAGCAGACAAATATATATGTAGTAGTGCGTACCTTGCCAATTCTAATATTTGTTACCGTAAATTGGTTGTTTTATTATGAGCACCCTTCGTAAGTACAATTCTTTACAAACATTGCTCCTAATTACAGGAATGCTTCACTGTTAGTACGAATTTAAACCCGTTTAAAAGTCCCCTTTTAAAACTCTATATTTACCAGACAGGCCTTAACTTCGATGATAATTTACCTTTATTTTCTTCATAAACTAATTTTTTTAAATCTTCTTTGAGCATTTGCATCCGTTCAGTACCTATGTTTTCAATCCAGCGTTCCTCAACCTCCGTTAGTATCTTCTCTTTTGCTTTCACTACTAACCAACCTCGTTCAGTCAAAACAATAATCTTTCCCCTTTTATCAGTGGGATGAGTTTGGCGCATTACATAACCTCTACCTTCAAGATAATCCACCATTTTACTTACAGCCTGCTTGGTAATTCCTAAATACTCAGCTAGTTCTATTCCTGTTGCTCCATTAGGAGTGATACATTTAAACATAAATCCATGTGCAGGCCTAATATCGCCAAACCCTAATTCACTCAATCTGTCATGTAGTTCATCTATCAATGTACTAAAGGAAAATGACAAAAGTGATGTAAGATCTAATTTACTAAATACTTGATTATTCATAAATAAAACCTCCTTAAATAAAGTCAATCAAGTTGACTTTATTTGAATTCCATTGTACTATTCGTAAAGTAGTCAATCAAGTTGATTATATTGTTTTTGTAATAAATCAAATGGATATTGCTCAAAAATAATCGATAAACTTTGGAGGCTCTACCTAGTAATAACAATTACAATGGGAAGCCCATTTTTATGAGGAAATAAATAACAACGTAGAGTGAGTAACAGGAGGAAAAGAGATTGACAACAGTTTTATTTGTAAAAGCAAACAATCGTCCAGCAGATCAGGCGGTTAG
>CAYNUT010000115.1:0-11138 GCA_964400595.1 uncultured Neobacillus sp.
TTTACGCTGGTGTTTTTCCCGCTATATGAAGGCGGCGTCCAGGGCTTGGTAAAAGCTTTGCAATACAGCGGCCGGCTGCTTTTTGTTGCCCAGCTGCTCACGTTCATGTTCTATCGCATGGGGATTCCAACATTTTTGCAGGTGTTAGGTGAACTGCGGCTGCCGCCTATTTTTATCGAATTAATCATGTTTACGCTGCGATTTATGGATGTGTTTCGCAGCGAGGTACGGCAAATGCTCTTAAGTCTTCGAAGCAGGGGCTTCTACACCGGGGGCTGGTTTCAGGTGAGAAAGTACAAAGTATTGGGGGGCCTACTGGGAAGCCTGCTGCTGCGTTCCTTTCAGCGCTCCGAGCGGATTTATTCAGGTATGCTCAGCAAAGGCTATAAAGGGGAGCGAAAGCCGCTGATGCTGGAAATTATCCCCCGGTATGAATGGCTCCATTGCGTGCTTTGGGTCGGATCTGTGACTTGTTTAATTATTCTGGGGGGAAATCTTTAAATGGAATTATTTCGCTTTGAGCATGTTTCATATGGTTATACGAAGGACAAGCCGATTTTACAGGATCTCTCCTTTTTGATTCATGAAGGCAGGAAAACGGCAATTGTCGGGGCGAACGGAGCGGGGAAATCGACGATTTTATTTCATTTAAACGGCCTGTATGCCGAGCAGCAGGGGGATTTATTTTTTAAAAATCAAAAGGTCGATAAGAAGCTGCGCAAAGAGTTATTCAAGCATGTCGGCATCGTCTTTCAAGATCCTGATGACCAGCTCATTTCTTTGACGGTCGCTGATGATATTGCGTTTGGACCTGTGCAGATGGATGTTGCGCCGACTGAGGTACAGGATCGAGTTGAAAAATTTGTACGGCTGCTTGGAATTGAGCCTTTAGTGAACGATAATCCTTCCGAGTTAAGCTATGGACAAAAGAAGCACGTTACCGTTGCCGGGATTCTGGCAATGGAGACGGATGTTTTTATTTTAGATGAGCCGATGGCGTTCCTGGATCCCTATGGAAAAAAACGCATGCTGTCGATCTTGGGATTGCTACAGGAGCAGGGCAAGACGATTATCGTCACCACGCATGATATGCAGTTTGTTGCCGAATGGGCGGAGGAAGTCGTTGTGATTCATCAAGGCAGTTGTCTAGGGGTTTTCGAGCCGAGAGAGCTTTTTCAACGGCCGGACATTATGAAAGAGGCAAACCTGACGCTGCCGCCAATTGTCGAAGTAATGTCGGAAATTTGGGACGGCAAAAAAGAAGACCTCCCGATTCGGGTTGATGAGGCGAAGAGATGGTTATTAGAGAGGAAATAAAACTATATTGATGTACCGAAGACCGCACATGAGCTGCGGTCTTTTCCATTTATTAAAGCGTAGGAGGAGTTTTTTGTGAAATTATGAAAAGATAAATCCATTAATAAATAGCTTCAAAATCTACATGAAAAATTTCTCTCCATTTATTGACATTCAAACGCCCATTTGAATAAAATATAATCAAACGAACATTTGAATGAAGAAGGTGTCAGCATGAAAGATCGCGATATTTGCGAGATTGCCTGTGTCGATAACGAGAAAGCTGCCCGAGTCCAGCAGCAGCTTGAAAAAAGCAGCAATGTCCTGGAAGTTACCAAGCTTTTCAAAGCCCTATCGGACGAAACGCGGATGAAAATCGCCTACGCGCTTACGCTTGAAGAGGAGCTCTGCGTCTGCGATGTCGCTCATATTGTCGGGGCTACAACCGCAACAGCGTCGCATCACCTCAGGCACTTGAAGGGCCTCGGTCTCGCGAAATACCGTAAAGAGGGCAAGCTCGTTTATTATTCCCTTGATGACGATCATGTAAAACAATTGATCCATATCGCATTTGCCCACCAAGAGGAGGTGGCAGGCCGTGAGTGAAGCACTTGAAAAACACGTCTATCGCGTCCAGGGTTTTTCCTGAACGAGCTGTGCCGCCAAGTTCGAAAAGAACGTACAGCACCTGGATGGTGTTGTGGATGCACAAGTTAATTTCGGCGCTTCCAAGCTCACAGTCTATGGAACTGCCAGTCTCGAACAATTGCATAAAGCAGGCGCTTTTGAAAAATTAACGATTGTTCCGGAAAAAGAAAAGCTACCGTCCGCGCCAAAGGAACCGTTTTGGAAACGGTACGCACTGCTGGGACTTTCTCTGTTGTTCCTGATCAGCGGCTACATTTTTTCGGAGAACATCCTATTTGCTTCTGCGATTTTACTAGGAGGGTTCCCGCTTTTTAAAACCGGCTTAAAAAATTTATTCTCGCTCGATTTTGACATGAAAACGCTGATGACCATTGCGATTATCGGAGCAGCGATTATCGGCGAGTGGTCAGAGGGGGCCGTTGTCGTCATCTTGTTCGCGATCAGTGAAGTGCTCGAAGGCTATTCGATGGATAAAGCGCGCGACTCGATTCGCTCGCTGATGGAAATAGCGCCAACGGAAGCGCTGGTTGTCCGGGATGGGAAAGAAATGATGCTGAAGGCCGAGGACATTGAAGTGGGCGACATCATGCTGGTGAAGCCCGGGCAGATGATTGCCATGGATGGGGTGATTATGGAGGGAGCATCCTCTGTCAATCAAGCTGCCATCACAGGTGAATCTGTTCCCGTTGAAAAAGCGGTCAACGATGAAGTCTTTGCCGGCACTCTTAATGAAGAAGGATTTTTAAAAATTAAAGTCACCAAGCTTTGCGAGGATACGACGATTGCCAAAATCATTCACCTCGTCGAAGAGGCGCAGGCGGAAAAAGCGCCGTCTCAGCAGTTTGTCGATCGCTTTGCCAAATACTACACGCCTGCGATTATGGCGGTCGCCGCTTTGGTTGCAGTGGTCCCGCCGCTGTTGTTCACGGCAGGCTGGCAGGAATGGATTTATCAAGGTTTAGCAGTGCTGGTCGTCGGCTGTCCTTGTGCTCTGGTCATCTCGACTCCAGTTTCCATCGTCACGGCGATTGGCAACGCAGCCCGCAACGGTGTTTTGATTAAAGGCGGCAGCTTTTTAGAGGAAGCAGGGGCTTTGAAGGCGATTGCTTTTGATAAAACCGGTACACTGACAAAGGGCGTTCCGGTTGTAACAGACTTTGTCAATTTTTCAGACGATGAAGATCTGCTTGGCAAAGCAGCGGCACTCGAAAGCATGTCGCAGCACCCGCTCGCCGCTGCCATTGTAAAAAAATCAGGATCAGTCCATTTTCAAGTTGAGGGGTTCACCTCGCTTACCGGGAAAGGCATCAAGGGCACGATTAATGGAACAGAGTACCGAGTCGGCAGCTTAAAGATGTTTGATACAATTCCTGAAGACATCTTGAATCAAATCACTGCCCTGCAAAATCAAGGAAAAACGGTGATGATGATGGGAACCGAAACGGAAATTCTCGCCCTGATTGCCGTGGCAGATGAGGTCCGCGAGAACAGCCGGGCGGTCGTCGAACGGCTCCATCAGCTCGGCATCGAGCACACGATTTTGCTGACTGGGGATAACAGCGCCACTGCCGGAGCCATTGGCAGTCAGGCAAGGGTAACCGCCATCGAAGCGGAGCTGCTGCCGCAGGATAAGCTCAATTTTATAAAAAAATTAACTTCGCAATACGGCCGGGTTGGAATGGTGGGCGACGGCGTGAATGATGCACCTGCACTCGCAGCAGCAACAGTCGGCATTGCGATGGGTGGGGCGGGCACCGATGCCGCACTTGAAACCGCGGACATCGCCTTAATGAACGACGACCTAAAAAAGCTGCCGTTTACAATAAAATTAAGCCGGAAAACGCTGCAAATCATCAAACAAAACATTACACTCTCATTGGTGGTTAAGCTATTGGCACTCCTGCTTGTGGTGCCGGGCTGGCTGACATTATGGATTGCGATTTTCGCCGATATGGGCGTGACCCTGCTCGTCACCTTAAACGGGTTACGGCTTTTGTCCGTAAAAGAATAGGAGATGGTTTAAGAAATTTTGCTTGGAGCGGAGCTCAATCAAACGCTACCTGGAGAAGGCTGGTTCGTCCGGAAACCAAGCTGAAGCTGATGGGCACAGGTATTGGCCTTCCATTTGAAAAAACAAACTGGTTTGACCTTATTGGAAAATCGCGCCGTGCTTTTTGGCGGAATGTATCGAAAAATAAGGATCAGAAAAAACTAGCCTTAATCGCAGCTTTTTCGGTTTAGAAATAGAGAAATAAGATTTTGGGGGGATAAACATGGGTCACCACCACCATCATGGCCATTCACACGGCCACTCGCACGGTCATTCACATACAAGCAATAAAAAAGCGTTATTAAGCTCCTTCATACTCATAGCCGCGTTTATGATTGTTGAGGTCATCGGCGGGCTGCTAACCAACAGCCTCGCGCTGCTTTCAGACGCGGGCCACATGCTGAGTGATGCCGCCGCACTGGGATTAAGCTTTTACGCTATCAAACTTGGCGAAAAAAAGGTTTCACAGGAAAAAACGTATGGCTACAAACGCTTTGAAATTATCGCAGCTGCCTTAAACGGATTAACACTGGTTGTCATTTCTATTTATATTTTTTATGAAGCCGCACAGCGCTTTTTTGCTCCTCCGGAGGTCCAGAGTACAGGAATGCTGGTGATTTCGGTAACTGGCTTAGTGGTTAACATCATCGCTGCCTGGATTTTGATGAAGGGTGACAAGGACGAAAACCTGAACGTCAGAAGTGCCTTCCTGCATGTTCTTGGTGACATGCTCGGCTCGGTCGGGGCGATTACGGCTGCACTCTTGATCATGTTTTTGGGCTGGGGGATCGCCGACCCGATTGCCAGCGTCATTGTAGCAGCCTTGATTTTGGTCAGCGGCTTCCGCGTTACCAAGGATTCCTTTCATATCTTGATGGAGGGTGCTCCATCACAGATTGATATGAATCAGGTAAAAGCTGCACTTGGCCGGCTTCCGCTGGTGAAAGAAGTCCATGATCTGCACATTTGGACGATTACATCGGGCTACCCCGTTTTAAGCTGCCACATTACGATTTTTGATGACGGGGTCCATGATGAAATCCTGCTGCAGTCACAAAAGATTCTGCACGACGAATTCCATATTGAACACAGCACCATTCAGGTGGAAAAGGAAACAAACGGCTGTCCGAGCCCGCATGGAACTTGTAATTAAAGGAGTTTTGCGGCAGGGGCTGGGTTTTCAAATGGCTGCCTAAAAAGTAACATGTTGGATGACATGTTACTTTTTTATTGACATCAGTTTATAAAGCGTTTACAATTTTTATTAAAATATATGTAACCGGTTACAAGATGGGTGTGATTTTTTTTGGTGGATGTGTAACGGGTTACACAATGCAGGCAATATTTTTTTGAGATATATGTAACGGGTTACACAATGCAAGCCATATTTTTTTTGGCAAATATGTAACGGGTTACATATCCATAGATACATGGGAATTTGTGAATAAAGGGGTGAAGAGCTTGACCACGATAAAAGATGTTGCCGTTGAGGCGAAAGTCTCTGTTGCCACTGTATCAAGAGTACTTAATAATAACGGTTATGTGAATGAGGAAACAAGAAAGAGGGTTTTACAAGCCATCTCCAACCTGAATTACATGCCGAACGAAGTGGCTAGAAGCCTATTTAAGAAACAGTCTAAAACAGTTGCTTTAATTGTTCCAGATATAAAAAACCCCTTTTTTCCTGAAGTGGCAAGGGCAATCGAAGATGTTATGAGCAGTCAGGAATATACATTAATCCTATGTAATTCAGATGAACAGGTTGAAAAGGAAATTATGTATTTAGATGTCATGAAACAAAAATATGTGGATGGGATTATAATCGTTACCAATACTTTAACTCCGAAGCATATTGAACATAGAGACATACCGATTGTGGCACTTGACCGTCCTATTGGTTTTGATATCCCGTCTGTTTCGGTAAACAATTATGAGGGAGCAAAACAGGCAGTTCAGTATTTGAAAGAAATCGGCTGTAAAAGGATTGCCCATATCCGGGGCCCTAAAAATATCATAAGTGCAGAGGAACGGTATAGCGGTTACTTAGACGAAGCGGCGAATGAGTCATGGTTCAGTGATGATTATGTAGTTGCTGGAAATTACAAAGTGTTTGAGACGACTGCCGCTGTGAAGGAATTATTGACGAATCATCCAGAAATAGACGGAATTTTTGCAGGAAATGATTATATGGCTGTTGGGGTATTAAAGGCAGCTACTGAGCTGGGAATAAAAGTCCCGGAAGAACTTTCAATCATCGGCTTTGATGGGATTCAGCTTTCCCGATTAACCAGTCCGGAAATTACCACGATGGCCCAGCCTATTTATGAGTTAGGGCATAAAGCTGCCCAGCTTCTTTTAGAAATGATTGAAGGTAAATCCGTTCCTGAACTGCATTCCCAATTTCAAGTGACATTAATGAAGGGGCAATCGACAAGAGCCTTAGGAGTGACGAAAAGTGAATAACAAAAAAATAACCGTAATCGGCAGTATTAATATGGATTTAGTAACATCTGCAAACCGTGTCCCAAACATGGGTGAAACGGTTCTTGGCGAAGCATTTCATACCATTCCAGGAGGCAAAGGGGCTAATCAGGCGGTTGCCGCCGCAAGATTAGGAGCCGAAACAACCATGATTGGCTGTGTTGGAGATGATTCATTTGGCCATGAATTATGGAAGCATTTGAAAAATCAAGGAATCAATACAGAATATGTTGAGCATATTCCCTCATCTTCAACTGGAATTGCCTCTATTACATTATCAAGTGGTGATAATAGTATCATCGTGGTTCCTGGTGCGAATTATCATGTGACGCCTGAAGTTGTCGCAAGATATGAAGAAGTCATTGCGGGCAGCGATATTCTATTACTGCAGCTTGAGATTCCGCTTGGAAGCGTTGAAAAAGCAGTGGAACTGGCGGTTAAACATCATGTGAAGGTCATTTTAAATCCTGCGCCTATTCAACCACTACCAAAGGAATTATTACAAAAAATTAATTATTTAACACCGAATGAACATGAGCAGCAATTACTTCTCGATTCCAACGAATGGACGGAAACGGAGCGGGAAGAAATGTTGAGGAAGTGCATTATTACCAAAGGTTCAAAGGGTGTTGCTTTTTACAGTGACGGAGAAAGAGAGATTCCCAGTTTCAAGGTAGATGTTGTTGATACTACCGGTGCAGGAGATTCCTTTAATGGTGCCCTAGCGTACGCATTAAGTAATGAAATGGAGCTGGAAGAGGCTTGTCATTTTGCAAACGCTGTTGCAGCATTATCTGTTACGAAATTGGGAGCCCAGGGTGGAATGCCGACCATTGAGCAGGTTCGGGAGTTTTTACAAACTAAGGCAAGAGGGTGAAAGAAAATGAAGAAAAACGGAATCTTAAACAGCCACATATCCGAGGTTCTTTCGCGGATGGGTCATACCGATATGATCGTGATTGCGGACTGCGGCCTTCCCATTCCAGATGAAACGATTCGCATTGACCTCTCTCTAAAATTAGGAACGCCTTCTTTTATGGAAACCCTTGAGGCGGTTTGTGAGGATATGGCAATCGAAAAAATAACTCTGGCCAAGGAAATAAAAGAGAATAATCCTGGAATGGAAGAACAGGTTTTAAACTTCATAAATTTGGATTCAATTAGCTACATATCACATGAAGAGTTTAAGGAACTAACAAAAAAAGCAAAAGCTGTGATCCGGACGGGTGAAGCAACTCCCTATGCGAATATCATTTTACATGCAGGAGTGATTTTCTAAATGAGCAGAGTACCTGTAATTGAAATGAAGGATATAAGCAAATCATTTTCCGGAAACAAAGTCCTTGAAAATGTCGAGTTTCAGCTTCTGCCCGGTGAAGTGCATGCTTTAATGGGGGAAAATGGCGCCGGAAAGTCCACCTTAATGAAAATATTGACAGGTATCTACGAACGCGATGCCGGTACTGTTTTGGTCAAAGGACAAGAGGTCCATTTTAAAAACCCTAAGGAAGCAGAACAAGCTGGAATTGCTGTAATCCATCAGGAATTAAATATTATTCCTTATCTGACAGTCTATGAAAATATGTTTCTTGGAAAAGAGCTGACGGTTGGCAGGTTTGGGATTACGAAAGATAAAGAAATGAAGAAAAAGACCAAGGAATACTTGAATCGGCTGGGAATTGATATTGACCCCAATATGGAAGCAGGAAATCTGTCAGTCGGCCAGCAGCAAATGATTGAAATTGCCAGGGCGGTTGCGGCCAATACGGAAGTCCTAATCATGGATGAGCCGACGGCGGCATTGACAGACCGGGAAATTGAAGCGCTTTTTAAGGTGATTTCTTCCTCGAAGGAACAAGGTGTCGGGATTGTATATATCTCTCATAGAATGGAAGAAATTTTTCAAATCTGTGATCGCATTTCCGTTCTTCGGGACGGTCAATTCATTGATGTCAAAGCCATTAAGGATACAAACTTTGATGAGATTGTCAAGTTAATGGTTGGCAGACAATTGGGTGAACGGTTCCCTGAGCGGGATAGCAGCACTGGCTTGGAAAAATTCCGGGTTGAGAATTTGACGAGCAAGGGCAGCTTTGAAAATATCAGTTTCTCTGTTCATCAGGGTGAAATCGTTGGTGTAGCGGGTTTAATGGGTGCCGGGCGTACGGAGATCATGCAGGCTGTTTTTGGATATCGCCCTCTTCATGGCGGGAAGATTTTTATTGATGGACAAGAGGTTTCCATTAAATCTCCCTATGATGCCATTCACGAAGGAATTGCGTTTGTTACCGAGGACAGAAAAAGCCAGGGGCTGATTCTAGATCTTTCCGTTCGAGAAAATATTTCAATAACAAATCTAGCTAAAATCTCCAATAAAAGTTTAATCTCCACCCAAAAGGAAGTTAGCTTGGTGGATGAAATGATTGAAAAGCTGCGAGTGAAAACTTCAGGACGTGAGCTAAGTGTGAAGTCCTTAAGCGGCGGTAACCAGCAAAAGATTGTCATCGGTAAATGGCTGGGAATCAATCCGAAAATTCTTATTCTCGATGAGCCAACACGCGGTGTCGATGTAGGGGCCAAGAAAGAAATTTATCAGTTGATGAATGACTTAACGAAACAGGGCGTTTCAATCATCATGGTTTCTTCAGAACTCCCTGAAATCTTGGGGATGAGTGATCGCATTCTTGTCATTCATGAAGGGAAATTGTCTGCGATTCTTAATAAAAATGAAGCAAACCAAGAAATTATCATGCAATCAGCAACGGGGGGGAATAAAAAATGAAGACCTCAAGCTTCTTTTCTAAACAATTATTGCAAAAATTAGGTCCTTTATTTGGATTAGTTATCATTACATTTGTTTTATCCATCGTAAGTCCAAGCTTCTTAACGCTTGACAACGTTTTTAATGTTTTGCGACAAGTTTCGATCAATGCCTTAATCGCTTTTGGGATGACGTTTGTTATTTTAACAGGCGGAATTGATTTATCAGTTGGTTCGATTCTGGCTTTATCTTCTGCTATCACTGCCGGCATGCTGGCAGATGGCATGGATCCAATCCTTGCCATGCTGATTGGACTAGCAGCCGGAGCCGTGATGGGGGCTATCAATGGTTTGTTTATTACAAAAGGTAAGGTTGCACCATTTATTGCTACTTTAGCAACTATGACCATTTTCCGTGGATTAACATTGGTTTATACAGATGGGCGCCCCATAACCGGCCTTTCTGATAGCTCATTATTTGAAATCATGGGAAGAGGTTATTTTGGCTGGATACCGGTACCGGTTATCTGGATGCTCGTGTGTTATGCAATTTTATATTTTGTGTTGAAAAAGACGACGTTTGGCCGCCGGGTTTACTCCATTGGCGGTAATGAAGAGGCATCAATCTTATCGGGTATTCGTGTTAATAGTGTAAAGATCTGGATTTATTCCTTAACAGGTACATTATCTGCCTTAGCAGGAATTATTCTCGCATCCCGGTTGAATTCTGCTCAGCCTACTGCGGGAGCATCCTATGAATTAGACGCCATTGCATCTGTTGTTCTTGGGGGAACAAGCCTTTCCGGCGGCAGAGGCTGGATCTTTGGAACATTGGTTGGGGCCCTCATTATTGGGGTTTTAAATAATGGTTTAAATTTAATGAATGTCAGCTCCTTCTATCAACAGGTAGTTAAAGGAGGTGTCATTTTACTAGCCGTACTCCTTGATCGAAAGAAAACAGTTTAAATAAACTAATTGGGGGAAAATTTAAGATGAAAAGAGCATTTAAAGGAATACTATTTTTTACGTTAGTGATGTTGGTTTTAGCGGGTTGTTCAACAAAAGCACCTGGTTCTTCAGAAAAAGATTCTGGTAAGAAAAAAGATGATAAAGTAAAAATCGGCCTTTCCATTTCCACTTTGAATAACCCATTCTTTGTGACATTAAAAGAAGGTGCTGAAAAAGAGGCAAAAGCACAAGGAAATGAAATTATTGTTGTTGACGCACAAAACGATTCTGCCAAGCAGGTAAGTGACATTGAAGACTTGATCCAAAAGGGAGTTGATGTCCTTTTAGTCAACCCGACTGATTCAGATGCTGTTACAGCAGCTATCGAGTCTGCTAATAACGCTAAAATTCCTGTCATCACTGTTGACCGCAGTGCTAATGGCGGGGAAGTTGTTTCCCATATCGCATCTGACAACGTTGCAGGCGGTAAAATGGCTGGCGACTTCATTTTGGAAAAATTAGGCAAAAAAGGCAAGGTTGTTGAATTAGAAGGAATTCCTGGTTCTTCTGCAGCTCGCGAACGCGGTGAAGGCTTCCATAAAGCAGTTGACGGTGTAGATGGAGTCCAAGTCGTGGCAAAACAGGCTGCTGATTTTGACCGTGCAAAAGGCTTAACGGTTATGGAAAACATCCTTCAAGCAAATAAAGATATTCAAGCAGTATTTGCTCATAACGATGAGATGGCATTAGGCGCACTTCAGGCATTAGAAGCTGCTGGATTAAAAGATGTAGTTGTAGTAGGATTTGACGCAACAGATGACGCTGTGAAAGCAGTAAAAGACGGAAAAATGGCCGCAACAGTTGCGCAAAAACCGGCTGATATCGGTAAAATGGGTGTCCAAACAGCATTAAAGGTAGTAAAGAAAGAGTCAGTAGACAAATTCATCCCGGTTTC
>CAYNUT010000116.1:0-5103 GCA_964400595.1 uncultured Neobacillus sp.
TGAAAGAGTATATGTTTCAGCCCCAGGCGGCCAGCTTTATGAAACAAAGGGCCCTGAACAGCTTGGTAAATTAAAAGATCTCTTTGTTATTTTTAAAGGCAGTCCAGTAGAAGCTCCGCTGATTGTCGTCGAGACCCCTGGAAAAAAAGAATTGCGGGTATTCAGCGATTTATGGTGGAAGTTTAATGACGGCACCTATGAAGATAACCGCACAACAGCTTATGATTCCGGCCGCATTTTTTACGAAGCAAAAAGCAAGATTGTCAGCAAAACCGCTCATCACTATGCGGTACAGGAAGGCAATGAAGTGTCGGTCATGACTGCAAACGACTATGAAGATTTAAGCAAAGGCTACCACGAGTCCTACCGCCTTGAGGGGACACTAAGAGGACTGGTAATCTATGATTGCTGTCCGTATGTCGTGGTGGAAAATAATGGCGTGTTATCGATCCACGGCCACGGGGAAACAGGACTGGAGCAATTTGATACGATTGATTTAAATCAATAATTTGAAGGAACGGGAGCCGGGTGCTTCCGTTCTTTGCGATTCTGGCGAAGTTTGGATCATTCATAACGACTGCGAGAGGGGGATTTTTTTGCACTACAGGCTCTATGAAACTTTCATAACGATGGATATAGGGAATTTTTCTGTTACAAGGTCACAATGAAAGAAGAACCGGGCTAAATTTGGCCTTCATTTTTCCAAATCAAAGATTTCCACAATTCTGTCCGCTTTTATGCGATTTTGGCAGAGTCTAAACATTTGCGTGAAGAATTCATCCAGCTCTGCCGTGATACCAGGAAGCTTAATCTGCACCGTTGTCGAACCGAACATTTGCATAAAATAGGCCTTGCGTTGGTGATTCTTTCCGTCCCGTTTAAACGGTTTATACATCCAGACAAATTGCGGCAAACCATCAATCTCTTGAACTTGACGCAGCTCGGCTACCGTCGTTGACTTATCATGAGCGTAAATCACTAAGTAGTAAACATCATTCCGGTGCCAGTCGATTAACAAAAAATAATAGCCGGTTTCCGTTTCGGGCCGGATGACCTCAAAGCCCGCCAATACCTTTTTTCCGCTGGTCCACTGGTGAAACTTCGGCAGCGTGCCTGATACCGTTTCTAACTTTTGCACCTCGTAAATAGATGAATTCGACTGTTCGATTAAGTTTGCTAAAAAAGCAGCCTGGTCTTTTTCCACGTACGATTCCCCCCTTTGGTCTTTGCCTACATTATACTTTGAAGGTGCCATAAAAAGGAAGGCGCTTCACAGAAGGTTTGTCTCTAAAATGAAATACAACTGACATCTTTTTAAAAAATTCCTTTGTTAGAATGTTTATCATTGCGGTCGATAATTCGACTCTTTCGTCGAATAGTATAAGGAATAAATCAGCCTCTTTTCCATATACATGACATAGCGTGGTTATTGGAGGGAATAAAAATGACATTAGAGGATCAATTGAAGCAGAAGACCTATTATGAAATGTTCATAAATGAGCATGAGAATATTCACCCGATTCGTGCACTTGGCGAAGCCTTTCAAGAAGAAGCCTGTAAAGATTTACCTGATTTAGCTTCTATCCGGTTGGCACAGGGGGAAGTGTACTTTCATCATAAAGATTTTGAAGCAGCGATTTTTAAATGGGAAAATATTGTTAATGAGCTAGAGCCGTGGGCGAAAAAGAATATTGCCGATGCGTATTATGAGCTTGGCATGCAGTCGACAGCTGAGGACCATTATTGTGCGATCGAAACGGATAATCTTACACTAAAAACTGAAATTGCGCTAAAACTTTTTCCTCTATATATTGAGCGCGGGAAGCTGGAAGCAGCAGTATCAACGATTAAAAGGACCATCGTCGCAAATCCGGATTATTCTGGTGTCACCGAAATCGCCCGCACCTTTTTTGAAGAGCGGGGCGACTGGAACAATGCCATCGAGCTCGCTGTAAATGAAGCAAAGCGGACAGAGTCATTGGAATGGTTTGAGACTCTTCATTCCTACATAGAAACCGGCGTGACAAAAAGTTTCCCGCCAAGCTATTTTACCCAGGCCTTAGTGAGCCTATATCATTTAGATAAGCAAGCCTTTGAAAGGCTTACTGCGTCACTCTGGCACAGCTATAAAAATGGAGATGCCTATTTTACCTGGTTAGGTGAAATCAATCATCTCCTGTTAAATCTTGACCTGCAGAGGGAAGACAAGTGGACAGAGCTGTCCGGGCTTCATAAAGAAGTCTATTTCAGCCTGATTAATGGGAGATATTTTATAAAAAAACTCCAGAATCTTGTTCCTGACCTCCTGACCAATTGGCTGCGACTGGCCGACCGTTCAAATGTTGTTCCGGCAGCAGCATCGGTTCTTTCTTGGAATGAGCTATTTCCTGCAAGCATCAGTGTTTCCATAGTAAAAGAAGCGGAAAACCTCATCAGCATAACGGAATCGGACATGGATGAGAGAGAAGAGTGCCTGACACTGTTTGATTACATTCTGAAGTGGGCAGAAGCGCATGATTTGGGCGGAAATAACCGTGTTAAATGGCTTGTGCAGCAGCTGACCGATTTTGACACCCAGCATTTCCTTCTCGCGGGGCTTGGCGGAAGCGGGAAGTCCTCGTTTATTAATACTATTTTAGGTGAAGACTTGCAGGACGGACCAACGTCTTCAGCAGTCTTGTTTAAAAATGCTGAGGAATTAATGATTACGGAAATAACAGATAGGGAGATTACGAGACTTTCCGGTTTTTCTGATTTTCAAGAGCGGATGGACCGCCGCCGAAATGCATTGGAATCGATTATTGAGTATAGTCTGCCAGCCCCTTTTTTGCAGGAAAATAAGGCTGCTTTTATCGATACCCCCGGATTAACCCAGGATTTTGAAGTCTTGAAATATCTTCAAGCCGCCGATGTCGTTCTTTTTGTGCTCGATGGCAATGCACCGTTTACGGAAAAGGAACGGGCAGCCCTGACCAAAATTCAGGAACTTGCACCAGATATTCCGGTTCATTTTCTCTTAGGAAAAATGGATACGATTGTCCAGGAACAGGAAGCGATTCGTATTTTTGATGAAACAAAGGCAATGATTCAATCCTATTTACCGGATGCTAAAGTATTTGCTTTTTCTTCGCAATATGAACGGAACCAGCAGCTAAACGACTTAAAAGGATTTATTCAATCGATTCAAAACACCAGAAACATTGAGGATATACGTTTGGCAAAGCTGCTCTATTTTATCAGAACGACAATTTCCAGCCTCCTGCAAAAACGGATTGATGTGGAAAATCAATTGGTAGAAACTGTCCATTGGAACGAAGAAATGCTGATGAAGTTAACCGGGGCTGTCAGTCAATTGAACGATATGGAAGGGCAGCGGGCAAAGGCAGCTTCTGGATCATACCTGTCAATTAGACAGACAATCGAAGAGGATCTTTCTGTCATTGTTCCAAAATTGCTTCAAGAGTGTTCAACCTTAATCAAGGAGGACAGCAATTTTAGTAAAATTCACATTGAGCTGAATGATGAAATGAACAGAAGGCTTCAGGATTGTTTGGAAAAGGAAGTCTTGCCGAAATATTACCGCTCGCTTATAGATTGGATTGAGAACTGCAAAGAAGAATTTGCTGAGAGTCAGGAATTTTTAAATGAGATGAGCCATGGTTTTAACCACATGTACGGGGATGAGCGCCTCAAGCTTGAGTGCGATTTCAAGGTGCTGGATGACTGGCGCCGCGACATCGACCGCCTGACAAGCCGCTTGCAGTTGGAACCTGTTAATATCCTTTTGCGCCTGACGCCGTCGCAATTTTTATTAAAAAGTGCCGGGAAGCTCCTTGGTGCCCTCACGCAAAATAAAGCGATGCTTTATAACAAATACAAAGCCTTTGTAGAAAACGAAGATTATGCTGAGACGGTTAAGTTAGTCTCTAAGCAATTTTTCCAGCCTTTTGAGCTGTTTGAAAAATCGCTGGAGCGTGATATGGCTTTATTTTTCAAGATTCCGCAGTATACCTTAAATGGAACAGTGGAAGGGGCCCGCAAGGAAATTCAGACAAACCAGGAAATGCTGGATAAATTAATGGCCAATCCCGAAATATTTCGTGATCCATTGACGCTGTTTGAGGTAAGGCTGCGCCAGTTAGAATGGATGACCATCGCCGGGAAAGGCATGCACACAGTCTATTAATAGGGAAGGAGAATGTCTTAGGGCATTCTCTTTTTTTGTGCATGATTATGGTAAAATTTAATAAATTGAATATTTTTCCTGAGGGGAAATCTTTGACGGCAGAGGCCTGTAAAAAATGTGGGAATCACGAGTTTTATGAACTGAAAGGCGGAGAAAATGAAATGAAAGCACTGCAGGATTACTCTGCAGCATTTATGGGGCTCTATTAGGCGCATTGATAAGATAAAAAAATGCAAAGGTGATGGTGAAATGGTCATACAATCAAATATGTCTCCAAAAGCAATTGTTGAAATTTGGGGAATTACAGCAGATATTTTCAAAAAATATAATATCCCTATTATTAATCAATCTTTAGAGACTTTTGTTGATAAACAAAATCTTACTTTACTTTTACAAGAATTAAATGATTCTATTGGAAGTTCCTCGGCAACTTGCATTGAAGGGGGCTGACGAGTGAATACTAAATAGGTGTAGTTACACTTATGAAACGGGTGAATTAAAGCTCGTCTATTACATAAAATGGTATTAAAGGGGGTGGGTTTCAATGAAGAAGTTTTTCTTACTGACAATAACTTTGATACTAGGCATTACTTTATTTGGGTGTACCAAACCCAAAGAGGTGCAGGAAACAAAAAATGAGCCATATAAGCAGAAAATCATCATTTTGGACTCGGTTAATGCTCCTCTCCCAAAGGAAGCCCAAAATGTTGAATATATGCCAAGTCATTTGGAGCCCCAGTAAATTCCTAATGTTAATCCCAAAGATCCAGTTATTATTACAAGGATGCCCTATTCTGATGAGGAAAAATAAAAATAACAAGAAGAGAAGGGCAGTATGTCTCATCATTTTTTAGGCCGAGATGTTTATCCACAAATTGCCGCGCTACTCGCAAATTAAAACAGCTTATCCACAAATT
>CAYNUT010000116.1:5203-11136 GCA_964400595.1 uncultured Neobacillus sp.
CAAATTGCCGCGCTACTCGCAAATTAAAACAGCTTATCCACAAATTTGCAGCGCTTATCCGCAAGTTGGAAACAGTTATCCGCAAATTAGAGCCCCCACATAGCGGCTGCCGGTATGAATCGTTAAATAGTGACCGTCGATATCGCAGGCTTTATCAAACCTGTCTACAACTTCAAAGCAAGTGAAAAATAGAGCCCTGGGAGATACAAAAAATAAAACGGAATCCTGATTGACCATCAAATAGCATAATTATTTGATGGTCTTTTTTACTAATATACAGTAAAATTGTTAATGATTTCATAATTCCAAAGAGGGCGATATCTTTGAAAAAAAAATATATTTTTTTGGCAGTAGTTGTTGAGGTTGTTTTAATGCTTGTTTGCAGCAGGACCGCCACATATTATTTCACTGAGCGTACAAACATTGAACACTTTTCAAAGAATGCTTCTTTGCTTACATTATTGTTTATGCTTTTTTTCTTTCTTGGAAGTATGATAACTAGTCTCCATATATTTATTTTTCGAAAACAGCAATAATTATTTCATGATTCCTACCAGCCACTGAATTAAAGAACCCTCTCCGATTTATTTTTAAAGAAAGCATGAAGCTCCGTATCGATGTCTATAGCAGGATCAATTCCCTCATCAACTAATTGCTTTTTCCTTAATACGACCAATTTATCAATATCATTAATATTTGCTTTACGGTATTTCAAACCACAGCACTCCTGTGGTTAAAAAACTATTCACATCAATTACCGTGAATTTTTCCTTATACTGAACGCAATGAAAAGGTCTTCTTTTTCGGCAATTTGAAAGGATTTTTCACTAAGCGTATGGAAAATAACACTATAGTACGAAAGGCGGGGAAAACGATGTACTATAAAATTTTGCTGGTGGAAGATGATATGGCCATCAGCGATATGGTGAAAAGCCAATTCATTAAGGAGGGCTTTGATGTCACAGCGGCCTATGACGGGGAAGAGGCCCTTCGAGTGTTTGCGGGCAATACCTTTGACCTGATCCTCCTCGACTTGATGCTGCCTAAGCTCGACGGGATGGAATTTTTAAAAATCATTCGTGAAAAAAGTATGGTACCCATTTTGATTATGTCTGCCAAGGACGGAGACTTGGACAAAGCGCTCGGTTTAGGCTTTGGCGCCGACGATTACATAGCGAAGCCGTTTTCGATGATTGAACTGACAGCAAGGGTGAAAGCAGCAATCCGCCGGGCGACCCATTATTCCCGGACAGAGCAGGAGCAGGAGCAGGAAAAAAAGGTGCTGTCAGTTGGAGACATAACCCTTGATTTGGACAATTTTTCAGCTCAAAAAAGATGCACAGATATTAAGCTGACGGCAAAGGAATTTCAGATTTTAAAACTATTTATCTCTCATCCAAACCGCGTCTATACAAAGGCGCAGATTTACAGCCTGGTTTGGGAGGATGAATATTATGGTGATGAAAATGTTATTAATGTCCATATGAGACGGCTTCGAGAGAAAATTGAGGACGACCCGTCATCACCGCAATACATCAAAACATTATGGGGCATCGGATACAAGCTTGGGGAGTTTTAACGATGGTTATTTTTCTACTCATTATGATCGCTGCATTACTCGGTCTAAACTTTTTGCAATACCGAACCAGAAAACATGGACAACGAAATTTAGTCTATATCCGCAAAAAATTAAGGTGGATTATGGATGAAAAAACAAATGAAAAGCTGTTGGTACATACCGATGATGAAGCCCTCAAAAAAATCTTAATCGAAATCAACCGGCTTCTCGAGCATAATCAAAAAATTATGGCCGACTACAATAAAACCGAGATGTCTATGCGGAAAATGCTCTCCAACATCTCGCATGATTTAAAAACTCCGCTTACTGTTATCTTAGGCTACTCGGAGATCCTCTTGCATGATCATAACAGCACCAGGGAGGAAACCAGAGAACTTATGCAAAAAGTTCAAGGGAAAACACTTGAAGTGCTGGAGCTGATTAAAAAGTTTTTCGACCTGGCCAAGCTCGAATCAGGGGATAAGGATATCCCGCTGACAAGAGTGAACATGAATGAACTCTGCCAAAAAAATATTTTAAGTTTTTATGAGGTTTTGACGTCTAAAGGCTTTGAAGTTGCGATTGATCTGCCGGAAAATACCCTGTATGCACTTGGAAACGTGGAGGAGCTTGACCGTGTCCTTAATAATTTGCTTTCAAATGCGATTCAATATGGAGGGGACGGGAAAACACTTGGTCTGGCTTTAAGAAGTGATGAGCGGTCCGTTTATGTTGACGTGTGGGATAAAGGAAAAGGCATCAGCGAGCTCCACAAGGATTTAGTTTTTGAACGGATGTACACACTAGAGGATTCACGAAACAAACGATATCAGGGAAGCGGCCTTGGACTTACGATTACGAAAAGACTCGTGGAAAAAATGGGCGGAGAAATTCATATAGTCAGCAAGCCCTATGAAAAGACCACTTTCACCGTTAAGCTAAAGCGGATTACATACTGAAAAGCTAAGGGTGCTCAACTGAGAGTTACCCTTTCTTTCTGCAACGCGGATAAATGGCGTTTGATCGCGGATATATTCTTGTTTCTCGCAGATAAATGGCGTTTGATCGCGGATATATTCTTGTTTCTCGCAGATAAATAGCGTTTGATCGCAGATATATTCTCGTTTAGCACAGATAAATGGCGTTTCATTCCGGATATATTCGCGTTTCTCGCAGATAATTTGCGTATCATCGCGGATATATTCAATCAGTGTAAAAAAATCATCCTCATCTTAAGATTTTTGTAAGATTTGATTAATAAAAAAGAAATTTTTGCCGGATAGAATAAGAATCAGATAAGACGAAGGGGAGTTGAAAATACATGAGTTACTTAATTAAAACAAATCAGCTGACGAAGGCCTATAATGGCAAGGAAGTTGTTTCGAATGTCAACATGAAAGTCAAAAAAGGGGAAATTTATGGGTTTTTAGGACCAAACGGAGCAGGGAAAACAACGATAATGAAGATGCTTACCAACCTGGTGAAACCGACAAGCGGTGAAATCGAAATCTTTGGAGAAAAACTAACGAACACCTCTTATGAAGTCTTGAAAAGAATGGGCAGCATCATTGAATATCCAGTTTTCTACGACAAATTAACTGCTCGGGAGAACCTTGAGCTGCACTGTGAATACATGGGCTATTACGATAAAAAGGCAATTGACCGGGCACTTGATTTAGTTAAATTGAGAAATATCGAAAATAAATCAGTCAAAGATTTTTCGCTCGGGATGAAGCAGCGCCTGGCGGTAGCCCGCGCGATTATCACAAAGCCGGAACTGTTAATTCTCGATGAGCCAATCAATGGCCTTGATCCGGTAGGGATCAAAGAACTGCGCGATCTTTTCAAAATGCTTTGCCGTGAATACGGGATGACGATGCTGATTTCTTCGCACATCCTTGGGGAAATGGAGCAGATTGCCGATACCATCGGGGTCATAAAGGACGGGAAATTTATTAAGGAGATATCGATGGACGAAATCCGTGGGCAAAATACCGAATATATTGAGCTGGCAGTTCAAGATATCAAAAAAGCTGTGTATGTACTCGAGGATGTTCTTCATATCTCAAACTATAAAGTTATGGACGCTTCAAGAGTGAGAATTTATGATTCGCGGGCAGCCCAAGCGGACATTTCGAAAGCGTTAATTATGAATGGGATCATCATTGAGGAAATCAATAAAAAGAACCATTCACTGGAGGATTATTTCTTAACAATTATTAATGGGGGCGGTATCAGTGCGTAAATTAATCAGTCTTGAAATAAAGAAGTTTAAATTGTTTTCCAGCTGGAAGAGTGTGACGATCGCAAATTTAGTGATGATGGCGCTGCTATGCATGGTTTATTTTGTTGAAAAAAGTGAAGGGGTTAACGATTATGAAAGCTATGGAACAGCTTTTGTCATGTTCGGCAGCATCATCAGACCTACATTTATCATTTTTGCCGCTGTGTTAATTTCGAGACTTATTATTGATGAATATAAAAGCAAATCTATCACGCTGCTGTTCATGTACCCTATCAAACGGAAAAAAATCATGGTGGCTAAATTAATCATTGTCGCGGTGTTTACATTTTCGATGGTCGTGTTATCTAATCTTTTATTCGGCAGTGTTTTTTATCTCGTGGATTCCTATTTTCATATTACAACGAAGGCCTTAACGGCTGAAGTACTGAAGGCCGGTTTAATCAGTATGCTCATTAGTGCCGTTGCGTCAGCTGGCATAGGGTTAATTCCAATGTTTTTTGGAATGAAGAAAAAATCAGTTCCGGCAACGATTGTCTCTGCGATAGTCATGGTTTCACTTACAAACTCCACTGTAGAAAATGTCAATATGTACTCGTTCATAGTGATCCCGATAGCCTTGGCAATGGTCGGCTTCCTGATTGCCTTCTTCTCTTTCAGGAATATTGAAAATGTGGATATAAACTAAAAAAATTCCGGTGCCAATTTGGACCGGAATTTTTGCTTTAGTTATTTCATAATTACTGCAAGCGATCCTGACGGTTGGTCAAAATGCCGTCTGCCCCCCCATAATGCTGCATGTTCTTGCTGGCTCCTTTTTAATAGCCTTTTTCGTAATCGACAAGATTAATTGATGGTGTGGCACCAGATAGATAAGTTTTTAAATTTGGAATCAAAATATTTTCGACGACGCGGCGGTGATAGTGTTCCGTTGACCCGGAAGTGTGCGGCGTGATGATGACGTTGTCCATTTCCCATAACGGGCATTCCGGGCTAAGCGGTTCTGTTTCAAACACATCCAGACCGGCACCGGCAATCGTTCCTTCCTTTAAAGCTTTCACAAGGTGCTCTTCCACCACAATTTCCCCGCGCCCAATGTTGATAAAAAAGGCAGACGATTTCATCAGTTCAAATTGCTCAGCACCAAATAAATGATGGGTTTCCTTCGTATGAGGCAGAGTCACGACCACATAATCGCACTGTGGCAAAAGCAAATTTAGCTGGTCAGGGGTGTACATTTCATCAACGAACTCTGCTGGCCTGCCCGAGTGCCTGACACCCAAAACTTTCATCCCAAACGCCTTGGCGATCTTCGCTGTTTCTTTTCCTATTGCGCCAACGCCGATGATTCCAACCGTCTTCTCATGGATTTCCTGATTCATGTTGGCGTGATGCCAGGTTTTAGACAACTGGTTTCTTACATATGTATGGATTTTTCGTGTGAGGCCGAGCATCATGGCAAAAATGGTTTCCGAAATTGGATAGGCGTGGACGCCATTGGCACTCGTTAGAATGATATTTTTAGAGTGCAATTTTTCAAGCTGCAGGAAATCAACCCCGGCACTCCAGGTTTGCAGCCATTTTATTTTGGAATCAGGTGCCAGAAAATATCCCAGCGGTTCCTTTTTCCAAGTGGCAATGATTTCTGCATCCTTTAATTCGTCCTGCCAGACTTCCTGGCTGCTTTCGGCAATGACTTCCCACTCAGGGATAACCGCTTTAATTTGGTCAAGCAGCTGTTGCTCCAGTTTATGAGTGATGACTAATTTTCTTTTTGGCATCTCCATTCCCCCAGCTGGATATAGTTTACCTTTATGATAACAGCTTTTTTGAACTGTACAATTATTGGTCATTTTTTTCTTTCGTTTGTCCAACAGGCAAACACCGAAAACTCTGCCTAAGGTTATTTTTATTAGCAACAGATTGGCATAAATCTTGCAATCTATGAAATTAGGAAAAATTAATAGGGAGGCTATTAGCATGAAAATTCAAGAGTGTCGTGCAATTGTGACTGGCGGGGCATCCGGACTTGGGGAAGCGACGGTACGGAACGTGGTTCAAAAAGGTGGTAAAGCAGTTATTTTTGACTTGTCCGAAGAAAATGGTTCTCGGCTGCAAAACGAGTTAGGGGAT
>CAYNUT010000117.1:0-11098 GCA_964400595.1 uncultured Neobacillus sp.
ATGAGGTATACAGAGCGAGTTCAAGTAATGGAACATATAGTTTAGTGAAAACTACGACATCTTTAAGTTTTGTAAATACAGGATTAAAAAGAGGAAATACTTACTATTACAAAGTGAGAGCATATAGAATAGTTGGAACAACAAAAATATATAGTAACTTTACAAATATTGTTTATGCTAAAACATATTAGACAAACTAAATAGTTTTTTATGAATATATGAAAAAAGAAACATACTAACTGAATATTTATTACATACAGCTTGGTCAACCAAGCTGTTTTTTATTATTCCAAAAGAGAATGCTATAAAAAAAGGGAGGAAAGTTGGCAAAAGATTAAGGATTTTATTAAAATAAAGCCTAAAATTTATGGCGAATCTCCCATCTAAAGTTATTTATCCACTTGGAATTGTCACATCTTAACAAAAAATAGCCCCACTGAGTCATAGAAATTCTTGGTAAATTTGTATATTTTAAGACTAGCAGTTGCACTTTAATGAATCAAAGTTTTAAGAAAGGACCATCATTTTGATGAAAGCTTTAGTGACACTATTATCACTGGTGGGGATGATCAGTCTAATTGGAGGCAGGGAGGTAGCGGCTGAACAATCGCTTCAGGCGCAAATAAATGCCACCAAAGAATCTGGGACCCTGAAACTGAAGGCAGGGACCTATCAGGAACCAATCGTTTTAACCAAACCAATTGTTCTAGAGGGGGAAAAGGGGACGATTCTTCATTCGTGCTCAAGCAAATCTGCTATTACGATTAAGGGGAATCACGTAACGGTTAAAGGTATTACAATCGTTAGCTGTGAAAATGATAAAAGTCCGGCTGCCATTAGTATTAGCGGGAACAATCATCACCTTGAAGATATCACGCTTAATATAAAGAAAATAGGAATAAAGCTTGAAAATGCTACTAAAACTAGTTTCCAGCATATCACAATAGCCGGAAATCGAAATGGGAATGGAGTCGACCTATGGGAATCCCATCAGAACCGTTTTGAGGATGTCACCATCCATCATGTTGAAGATGGATTTTATATGGAAAACAGTCATGGAAATACGTTTGTCGCCAATACGATACACGATTCCAGGTATGGGTTACACATTATGTTTTCTGATAATATTACAGCAATTGGAAACCGTTCGACAAAAAACTTCACAGGTGCAATGGTAATGGGGACAAGTCATTCTGTTTTGAAAGACAATCAATTAAGGGAAAACAATCAGAATGTGAATGCACAAGGTCTTCTGCTTTATGATGTTCATGATTCGAAGATAAGTAATAACGACATTTCCGCAAATCGGGTCGGGCTTATGATGGAGGAATCCAGCGGAAATAAAATCACCAACAATAAGTTTATGGCTAACTTTGTCGGTGCTCAGATGAATAGAATCGAGAAAAATATAATTTCAGACAATACCTTTATCAGCAATGTTACTGACTTCCAAGCGAAGGATGGAACTAATAATACGATTCAAAAAAACTATTGGGATTCGGCCTTAAAGCTTGATACGGATGGGGATGAACGAAGCAATTTGCCACACAGAGCAGATCCATTCTTTCTTAATCTCGCAGCCGAGACGCCGCCTTATCAGCTATTCTTCCAACATCCGGGAATGATGCTTTTGCAAAAAATGTTAAAAAGTCCTGACCATTTACTTGTAACTGATAAAGAACCATTAATGAAGAACAATTTAACGGCCTCTGCGCCAAAACAGCCCCAAAATGAAATCTATTGGATTATGAGTCTATTCATGATTTTTAGCAGTTTATATATAATCTATCTTGGGAGGAAAAAAAGATGAAAAACTCTTCTTTGAAAATGATACTAATGGCGGTTTTTGCTTTATTATTGCTTGCTGGATGTGGGAAAAAGGAGTACAAACCTGTTGCAATAAATGAGAAAACCGATAAATGCGAAAAATGCAATATGGCAGTGAAAAATAACCAGTTTGCAACCGAGATCATTCTGGAGAATGGAAAATCAATGGTATTTGATGATATCGGCTGCATGTACAAGTGGACGAAGGAAAATAAAGATAAAAAAATAGCCAATTCCTATGTTAAAGATTACAACACGAAAGAATGGATTGAATCAGAAAAGGCTTCCTATGTTTATGATAAACCAATCAAAACGCCGATGGCTTATAACGTTATATCCTTTGCTGATAAAAAGGATGCACAAAGCTTTATTGATAAAAATGGCGGCAAGTTATTGTCCTATAATAATATTCAATCACATTCATGGGAAAAGAATGAAGAAATGATGAAAGAAATGAAAGAAAAAATGAAGCAAATGAAAATGGATGGAAAAGAAGAAATGGATATGGAAAATTCCGAAGATAGCCACTAAACCATAGTTGAGAATAATACAAAAAGACAGTCATAAAGATTGTCTTTTTGCATGAGAGGAAGCAAATTATGCGGAATTTATGGATTTCTGAATGGAGAACAATGACGAGGCAGCATTCATATTATTTATTTTTCATCTTGTGGGTCCTTGTCTTTTCTCTCTTATTCTTATTAGAAAGTAATAATGAAGGAATATCCAGCTTCACCAATATTACCGGGACGATCGTCAATATTCTGTTATATCTGTTACCGCTGTTCATGTTGATTATTGGTTCTTTTTCGATTGCGAATGAAATAGAGAGTGGACAGTGGCAGCTTCTCTGTACTTATCCAGTTAGTATTCTCTCCTATTTATTAGGGAAATTTGCTGGATTGTTAACCGCACAGACTGTGGTATTTACTCTTAGTTTTGGCATAAGTATGGCAATCGGTTTGTTAACAGGGTCTCAATTATCCCTCTCTTGGCTGCTGGGAATCTATTTTTTTTCGATTTTATTAATGTATGTTTTTTTAATTCTTGGGATTTTTCTCGGTACGCTCGTGAAATCGAGGTGGAAGGCGTTAACGATTTCTGTTGCCATTTGGTTCTTTCTCATTATGATTTGGCCAACTGCTTTAATTGCCATCTTGGGAATGATGCCATATTCGATGATCGATCCAATGATGAAACTAGCGATGACGCTAAACCCGGCAGAGTTTTTGCGCGTTTTTTTAATTATTCAATGGGATAGCGGGGCGATTTTTGGCCAATCCTATGATTCGCTTGTTCAACTATTCCAATCAGGTGCCGGCTGGATGAGCCTGGTCATTTACTTAATAGTCTATATAGTGCTCCTGTTTTCACTGGCATTATTATGTTTGCAAAGGAGGAGAACAATATGAATTTTCGTCTAGAGGTCAACAATGTTTCGAAGGTTTTTAAAAAGAAAACAGCTCTCCATCCTTTTTCATTGCAAGCAAAAGCAGGAGAGTGTATTGTCCTTTGCGGCGGGAATGGAGCAGGGAAAAGCACCTTGATTCAAATTATTGCTGGTATTTCATCACCTGAAGGTGGAACCGTTTCCATCGATCAAATTGATTTGTGCAAGGATAGAAAAAAATATGTATCGTCAATCGGCTACATGCCAGATGAATTTTTTGCCCAGGAAACGATGACTGTTTGGGAATTTTTAACCTTTTATGGTACGTTTAGAGAGGTACCAAAAAGTAGAATACAAGAAGTAGTCGAAATCATTGGACTGGAAACAAAGAGGCAGGAGCGAATTAAACATTTATCCAAAGGGATGAGGCAGAGACTGTTGTTTGGACAAGCATGGCTTGCGAATCCAGATGTGTTAATTTTGGATGAACCGACAAATGGTCTGGACCCTTACTGGATTGATATTTTTATAAATTTATTAATAAGAATAAAAAAGAGTGGGACGACGATTATTTTCTCAACTCATATGATGGATGTTGCTGCAGAGGTTGCTGACCGTATCATATTCATGGAAAATGGTAAACAAACAGAAGTTCTCATAAACAACCATGTTCAACCGCAGCAATTTATGGTTGAATTGTTAAATCGCTATCGTAATAAGGAAGCAAATTTGTGATTGGAGAAAAGGGGAGTTTCGGGTGTCATACAAAATGTTAAAAGTAATAACCATTTTAATCCCTCCCCTGCTCATTGGAGGATTTGAGTTTATCCGACATAGTGCATTACTGCACAGGCTGTCGATGACGACTGGAAATTATTTGATTATTATCTTGACTTTGGCGGTGTCCTACGTATTTTCAACCTGGATGTTTAAAACAATAGAGGACATTAATCATCGTTTGGCAACCGAACGGGAGATGCGGGTCATCTATGAAGAGAGAGAAAGACTCGCAAAAGAATTGCACGATAATATAGCACAAACATTATTTTTGTTAAAGGTTAATTTGAAAAAAGGAAAAATAAATGAAGCAAACGGTCTTGTTAATTCAATTGATGCAAATGTAAGGCAGGCTATTTATAATTTGCGCATGAATCCTGCAGAAATGATTACTTTTTCAGAAAGGGTAGAGAATTGGCTGAATGAATGGAGTGCTGTTTCGGGGATAGATGTAGAAGTTTCGATTCAGCTTGCAGAAGGCCATTTTAGTCCGTCTGAGGAAGTTCAATTGTTTGGAATTATTCAAGAGGCTTTTACGAATATTAGGAAGCATTCAGAGGCGAAATCTGCCACTCTATCTCTAAATCAATCGAACGGTGAATGGGAGATAACGATTGAGGATGATGGCAACGGGTTTGCACAGCATGATATTCAATTCAATCAGTTTGGGTTGAAAATGATAGAGGAAAGAGCTGCTAAATTAAATGCCGAGATTGAGATTGCCTCAAAAATAAAAAAAGGTACGAAAATAACGGTAAAAGGGAGAGAAAATTGATGGTTCCCTATCGTGTCTTAATTGCGGATGATCACCCCCATGCCCGTCAGGCAATTGTGGAAATACTGGAAGATGATGTGCGTTTTTCTATTGTCGGCCAGGCGAAAAATGGGCAAGAAGCAATCGAACTTTGTGCAGAACACCTGCCTGATATTTTATTGATTGATATTCAAATGCCGATTATAGACGGTTTAGAGGCAACGAAAATCATAAAAGAAAAATATCCGTTTATGAAAGTTATTATTTTAAGTGTTTCCGATAATGTGGGAGATTTGTTTACAGCGATTCAATATGGAGCGCAAGGGTATTTGTTAAAGAATATGGATCCGGATGATTGGCTGCAATATCTTCACTCCATTGTCGAAGGATCAAATGCCGCGGCAAGAGATTTGGCAGGGAAATTATTATATCAATTTCGGGAACGAGATTTACAGAACACCCCTGCCATTAGCTCCTTAACTCCGAGAGAGAAGGAAATTCTATTGTTAGTTTCCGAAGGCTTAACAAATAAGCAAATTGCTGAAGATTTATTTATTGCGGAAAATACGGTGAAAAATCACATAAAAAATCTATTAGAAAAGCTGGGACTAACAAACAGAGTGCAGCTTGCTTCGTATGCAGTTAAATATATTGCAAAATGATTTATGGAAGGACAGCCTGAGCTTTAGGTCAAAAAAATGGCAAGGTTCAAAATGTTGTTGATATGGGATATTATATATGTCCAGCAAGCAAAGTTGGATTCTTCAGTATTTGCGCTAAAATTTTTAAGTTCATCAATAGGGAGAAGCTTCCGGCTTCTCTCAATTTTTTTGTACTCCGGGCGTTTCGATTCATAACTCGTCCCTTTCTGTCATATAAGTTAATAATCGGGCAGGAATTCGGTGCCTTCATATAAAAATAAAATAGACAGGCATTTTTGCGAGGAGGATTCTGCATGAATCGAAAATGGATTGCCCTGTTGATGACGGGTTCGCTCCTGACAGGAGCAGGGGGAACATATGCCGGAATGCAATTTTTAGAAAAGAGCCAGGAAAAATCCCAGCTTGAACAAGCTTTGATGCCGCCAAAACATGTGCCGGCCAATTCCGAAGCAGAAAAAGCAGACCTTGAAAAAGTTGAGCAGGCCTACGACTTTATCAAAAACCGCTATGTGGAAAAAGTTGACCAGGACCAATTGGTTGAGGGCGCCATTCAAGGTATGCTTTCCGTGTTAAAGGATCCTTACTCCGTCTACATGGACAAGGAAACGGCCCAGCAATTCACGCAAACCCTGGAATCATCATTTGAAGGAATCGGTGCCGAGGTTGGCACGGTGGATGGGAAAATTGTCATCATCTCGCCTTTTAAGGATTCACCTGCGGAAAAAGCAGGCATCAAGCCAAATGATCAAATTTTAAAAGTCGACGGAAACAGTGTCGAGGGGCTCGACCTCAATAAAGCCACATTAAAAATCCGCGGAAAAAAGGGGACGACCGTCACATTGGAAATTGCCCGCAAAGGTTTGAAGGAACCGCTGAAGATTAAAGTAAAGCGCGACCAAATCCCGATTGAAACAGTCCATTCTTCGATCAAAAAGCAGGACGGTAAGAAGATTGGCTATATTGAACTGACTTCTTTTTCCGAAAATACCGCGGCCGATTTTAAAAAGGATGTAAAGGCGCTCGAAAACGACCATATTAAAGGGCTGATTATCGATGTCCGGGGTAATCCAGGCGGACTGCTCGACAGCGTCGAAGAGATATTAAGAGAATTTGTACCGAAGGATAAGCCGTATGTCCAAATTCAGCAGCGGAACGGGAAAAAACGCCGCTATTTCTCCAATTTGACTGAGAAAAAAGATTACCCTGTTCTAGTGCTAGTGAATAAGGGGAGTGCTTCCGCCTCGGAAATTTTGGCCGGATCGTTGAAGGAAGCTGCCGGCTACAAGCTGGTCGGTGAAACCACCTTTGGCAAGGGCACAGTGCAGCAGGCTTGGCCGATGGGCGACGGCAGCAATATTAAGCTGACGCTGTTCAAATGGCTGACCCCGGACGGTCACTGGATTCATAAAAAGGGTATCAAGCCGGATGTTGCCGTCAAGCAGCCGGCCATCTTCGCCACCCATCCGCTTCAGGTCGAGGAGCAGGAGCCGCTTGAGCAGGATATGAATAACGAGCAGGTGAAGAATGCGCAGGAAATATTGGATGCGCTTGGGTTTGCCCCGGGTCGCAAGGATGGCTACTTCAGCGAAGAAACCGCCATCGCCGTGAAGGGTTTCCAGCAGGAGCATGACCTCAAGCCGACCGGAAACATTGATTCTGTGACTGCGGCCAAGCTTGAAGAAGCCGTCGTCAAAGAAATGAAAAAAGAGAAAAATGATATGCAGTTGCAAACGGCGCTGCGGTTAATTGTGAAATAGTCTGGAAAAGAAGTGAACTTCTGTTATAGAGGTTCACTTTTATTTGTTAGTGCCTCTTATTGTGGTGGCGGTCCGCGGAATTATTGCCGTATTTCGCGGAATCATCGGGAATTTCCGCGGAAATAGTCGTTGGTTTCGCGGAAATAATCCTAAATTCCGCGGGATTCCTGCAAAAATCTGCGGAATCCATTATAAAAAAGCTTGGTGACCCTGCCTGACTCTCCAGCAATACCCAATTGTTACGATATTTTTAAAAATTTGCTTGAAACTAGTAATATGTTTTATGGTGGCAATTTGGTAAAATAATCTTTAAGGGACTTTTTTCATATTATTTTACTAGATATTTTTAATAGAGGCAGGTGGCAGGACTTGGTGCAAATATGGCTTGTAGAGCTTTTAAAGGGGACAGGCAGATTATTTCTTCATCCTGTTTTATATTATCTTGTTTTCCTTGCAGGGATTTTAGGCGTCATGAGGGTAAAACGTGAGCGGAATAATTTTCATATTCGAGCGGAGGACGCATATTTTGAGCTCCGGCAGCTGTTTCCAGCGGGGCTTCTGATTGGACTGTTGCTGTCATTAATCACCGTAGGGGCAGGTATCGCCGTTCCATTTGCAGCGATCCTTCTCATTGCCGGGTTTACTCTTTTATGGTCACTCACGACCAATGTCCGCTGGATTTCACCGGCCTATACAATCGGCGCCGCTTTTTTTACTGTGATTTTGTTTGCTGAAAATAATTGGCCGGTTCCATTTTTTCAAAAAGCATTCGATTCCATTGGCGACCAGGTGTATCCGTCCATAGTGGTTATTTTGGGGCTTCTGTTAGTTGCTGAAGGCTGTTTGATTTTTAAAAATGGCAGTAAAGGGACTTCTCCTAAACTGGCAAAAAGTAAACGCGGCCAAAGCATTGGCGTTCATGAATCGAAGCGTCTATGGATCCTGCCGTTGTTTTTGCTGATTCCAGGTGATGCACTTACGCTTCCATTCGACTGGTGGCCAGTATTCCATTTAGGTGCGAAGGAGTTTTCACTTGTCCTCGTTCCATTTGCGATCGGCTTTCATCAACAGGTTAAAGGGATGCTGCCAAAGGAAGCGATTCAACTCCTCGGCCGGCGCGTCATTGTGTTTGGCATTCTCATAACGGTGCTTTCGGCCGCCGGCTACTGGTATCCGATCGCTTCCATAGTGGTTGCTGCAATGGCCATGATTGGCCGAGAAGTATTATCCCTGCTGTCATATTTGAAGGATGACAGTCTGCCGTTTTATTTTTCCAGGAAAAATCAGGGTCTGATGATTATTGGCATTATCCCAGATTCACCGGCGAGTAAAATGGGGCTGCAGGTCGGGGAAACTATTTCAAGAGCCAACGGTGTCGCTGTTTGCGATGAAAAAGTTTTTTACGAGGCGCTCCAGAAAAACCGCGCCCACTGCAAACTTGATGTCCTTGATACGAGAGGCGAGGTCCGTTTCGTCCAGCGTGCCCTTTACGAAGGCGACCACCACGAGCTTGGCATCCTGTTTGTGCAGGACGGGCGGAAGTACAATGCAAAAATAGGGTGATTGTGGTTTTTCATAATTGGTTAGAATTCTTTCAAAATTAATTAGAATATTTTTCATAATAAATTTGTCAGGAAATCAGCGCCTAACTTCCAAATTCCTGTTCAAACTAAAAAAGAGCATTCTCTTAGGAGGATTTATTCCTAATCTTAAAAAATGTTTCCGCTTTGATTTATATTTTGACCATTTTTATGGTGCGGTTCACCGCACCTATCAAGTTGGCGGTTTCTTTCTCTGAAAGCAGTATGTATGATGATTATTAACAAAAAAAGAACGACCATTTTAGTCGCTTAAAATTGAACCAAATAATTTAAAGTGGTTTTTATATTTTAATATATGAAAGTGTAATTCCTAACTTTTCTTTTTAAATGCTAAAAAGGTAAGAATTATTGCAATTATTACCGCAAAATAAACTGGAGACATCCATATATGGTAAATTGAATCATGAATAGATTCTCCAAATTTATCCTTTCCAAATCCAGTATCAATATCTATGGAATTCCAATCGAGACTAACTGGATTTTTTGCAAGTATAGATAATTTCGGAATATATAGAAGGTTTTCTGTAATCCGATAAATCACATAAACAAAACTAGTTAATAAAAGTATATTTGCGGTTAATAATTTTTTCATATTATCTCCTTTAAATTTAATAAATTCTACCGCCATTTGAAGTAGCTACAAATTTCCCTTGACCTTTAGTGGGTTGCCCGTCGATGGTCATTTCAGGAGTGCCATAAGTATAAGTACGAATACGTACTTTTTTACCATTTGTTACTGAATCCGCAATCTTCTTTGCTATATCACTATCGGAGTAAGATGAATACTTTTATCATATCAAACGGTGCCAATTCTAATTAAATGTGAAAAATACTTTGTATATAATTATTGAAATAACAACAACGCATTTTAACTAATTATGAAATATCACAGATGTAATTTGTCATATGTCTAATGTATTCAGCAAGATTAAATTTATTAGGAATATTTTTGGAGACAGTGTGGTTTCCAATGTTATGTGGTTCTTCCAAGAGTGTTCGAAGGATGGGACACAGGGACAGTAAAAAATAAAAAAACCCAAAAAAAGCCTGCTCCTTAAAGGAACAGACCTACAATTGTACCTGTTAATACTGAGCCTAGAGTGGCTACTAATAATATCTTCAGACCAACCTTAGAAAGCTCTGAAGCTTTCTGTTGAGAGATAGCTTGTACAGTTCCTAAAATGATACCAACAGATGAGAAGTTAGCAAATGAGATTAAGAACGCTGACACGATACCGACAGTCTTAGGTGCTAAGTGTGGAATCAACTTCATAAGGCCTAACATAGCTACAAACTCGTTAGAAGCAACCTTAGTACCCATTACAGTACCTGCTGTTACTATATCATGAGCAGGAACTCCCATCATATAAGCTACAGGTGCGAAGATATAACCTAGAATATCAGTGAAGCTAAAGCCTAATACTGACTTGAATGCCCAGTCAATTAAAGAGATTAAACCTACGTAAGTGATTAACATAGCGCCTACGATAAGAGCAGTCTTACCACCTAAGATAGTCCAGTTACCAATAGCTTCAAACAATGATTTCTCGGGAATCATAGCCTTAACATCAATCTCTTCATCTTCCTCAGCCTTAACAGGAGTTACGATTGAAGATAGAATCAACCCTGAGAAGATGTTGATTGGTAAAGCAACTAACACGAACTTAGCAGGAATCATCTGCATGTAAGCTCCAAGGATTGAAGCAGAAACTGCTACAAGTGAAGATGTAACTACTACGAATAAGCGGTTACCTGATAACTCAGGAACAAATGACTTAACTGATAAGATAGCTGATGTATCACCGAATACCATTGAGTTAACAGCTACGAATGATTCAACCTTAGGAAGACCTGTAATCTTAGCAACTGCTCCACCAATGTACTTAATTGCTAGTGGAAGAATACGAGTATAAGTTAAGATACCAAGAATGGCTGTTACAAAGACAATCTGCATCAATACGTTAACAAAGAATAACTGCTGACCTGCTAGGTTACCAAATACAAACTTGATACCATTATTACCAAAACCTAATATCTTGGTAAAGCCAGCTGTGATAGCTTTGAGAACGTTACCGCCAATAGATGTGTTAAGCATAAACCAAGCTAACGCTAATTGAACGCCCAACATTACCGCAATACCCTTATAATTAATGTTCTTCTTGTCATTGCTCATCACAAAACATAGACCCATTACCAATACGATTCCTAAGATAGAGATTAAGATGTTCATTATTCAGCCTCCCTGCCCTCTAATAGAGATAGCGCGGACAGTAACGTATTTTTTGCATGTTGTGAACCGTAAAACGGAACCAAAATTTTTTGGAACATAT
>CAYNUT010000118.1:0-10785 GCA_964400595.1 uncultured Neobacillus sp.
GGCAAGCCAAGTGCCTCAAATCGTTCGTGAATAATTTTTATATTCATTAAAAATTCATATAATTATTCTTTTTGCATAGGTAATATAGGATTTTTATTAGGTATAGTGAAAGAGGATGAGTAATGAACTCGGAGTAAGGGGTAAGAAAAGATGAAAACAAAATGGTATTTTTTTATTCTCATAATAATTATTGTATCAGTCCTTATAAATAACTTTATTAATCACCGCGAAGATTCTCCGACAAAAATAGGGGTAATCATGATGGGAAACAGTAGGATTGAAAAGCTTACTGGTTTGAAGAAAGGGATGCGTGAACTTGGGTATAAGGAAGATGCGATAGAATTTGATGTAAAAAATGCCATGGATAATGAAAAAACGTTAGATGAGAAAATCGATGAATTGATTAAAGAAAAGCCTGCCCTAATTGTTACAATGGGAGGAATCGAAACCTTAGCCTTAAAAGAAAAGATGGAAGAACAGAAAACTAATATCCCTGTTGTTTTTGCCGGAGTTGCAGCGCCAAAAGAGCTTGGATTAATTAAAGATTACCGGTCCCCTGGCGGATTTTTTACAGGGGTTAATAACTATCATACGAGTCTAGCAGGAAAGAGGCTGGAGCTTTTACATCAATTAGTTCCCTCCGCTAAAAGGTTCTTCGTCCTCTATGACAAAAAAAATAAAGTTAGTGTACTAAGCTTAGAGAATACGATAAATGCCGCAAAGAGTCTTGCTTTGCCAATAGTTCCTGTAAATGTTAGCAACCCGAAATTCACCGAATTTTTAAGCGGAAATATACAGCAAGATGATGCACTGTTAATGGTACCAGGCTTTCGCATGGAATCTCTAACAGAGAAAATCGCAAAAATTATAAAAGAAAATAAAATTCCGGCGATGGGGGTTTACGGAAATGAGGTAGAGGAAGGAATTCTTGCAAGCTATGGATCAAGTTTCGAGGAACAAGGGTATCAAGCTGCAAGGTATGTAAGTAGGATACTCCAAGGGAATTCTCCCGCTGACCTTCCAGTTGAGCTTCCTGATTCGATACACTTTTTCATTAATACAAAAGTAAAAGATGAACTAGGCATTGAGTTAAATAGTGAAATAACAAACCTAGCTGAATTTATCAAACCAGAAAGGGAGGGGGCAAAATAATGGATGGTAAAATCCGGAATTGGCTCTCTTCTCAACCAATCCGCATAAAAGTGTTGGTATTTGGAATCATTATGTCGATTATACCGCTTTTGTTAACTAGTTATTATTATTATTCCAATGTTAAAGCAGACCTTGAAAATAGAATTCTAGCAAACCAGAAGTTAGTTATTCAAAACCTATCAAGTGAAATTGAACTGGAGTTTAACCAGACATTTCGGCAATTGCAAATGGCTTCTACTTTTAAGCAGCAGGGGAAGCAGCAGAGTATTTTTTATGATCTCTTACAACAAAATGAGTCAATTGAGGAAATTGTCATAACGGATGATGCGGGTTATATCCAAAAGAAAGTATCACGCTACAACTTAAATATTCCATCACAAAATGAAAAGTGGTTTTCAGATTCCTTTTGGTCGGATTTTCAATCAAAAAGTAAAACATATGGGAAGGTCGAATTTAATCAATTTGGACAGCCAATTGTGAAAGTAATGATCCCATTTATTGAAGACGGAAAACAAAAAGGAATTGGGGCGATTATTCAGCTACAAAAAATAATTGGTAAAATTTCATCACTTAGGCAGGAGGATTCAAGCTATTTATATCTGTTGGACAAAGATGGAAAAGTGATTGCCCATCAAGATTACAGTCAATTGTGGAAAAAAAATCCACATCCAACTGACCGAGACGTTCTTGGGGTTCAAACAAAAATCAGCGACTTAGGATGGACACTGGTGATGGAGCAGCCAGCATCTACGGCGTATGAACCGATTAACAATATGTTCAGAAATGGCTTATATGTAGCAGCAATCGCAACGATTATAGTCAGTCTCATCAGTGTCTATGCCGGTCTCTATTTCACAACACCAATCATTTATTTGGAAAAAGGGATGAATAATTTAAAAACTGGAAGGAAACCAGCCCCCATCTTATTAAACCGTCAGGATGAATTAGGGAAGTTAGCTGAGGCCTTCAATGAAATGAGCAGTGAACTGCAGGAAAAATCACTTCGGCTGGAACAAGAAAAAGAAAGGCTAAGTGTTGTTGTCCACGGAATTGAAGCTGGTTTAGCACTTGTAACAAAAGATTATAAGGTAACATGGATGAACCCTTTGTTACAAAAATGGCTTCATAATCAAGATGTCAATTTACCATGTTTCACATTATTGGGCGGGAAAAAGGAAGCATGTGAAGTATGTCCAATAACCTGCCCAGAACTTGATGCGAACGGGAACTCCACTATGAAGACGAAAGGAGAAAATGGGGAGGAAAGAATTTTCAATCACCGCGTCTTCCCACTTAATCATGCTATGAAAGGGGAGGGAGAGTTCTTAATAGTTATTGAAGACATAACCGAACAAAAACAAATAGAAGAAAAAATGATTCAAACGGATAAATTAACTGCGCTTGGATTAATGGCATCGAGCTTTGCTCATGAAGTAAACAATCCCCTTGCCACTATTAATGTATTCGCGGAGGATTTGATTGACCGGTTGGAACAAAAAGATACAGAGTTAGATGAAGAAGAAATGGCATTATATTTAGCGAAAATAAAAGAAAATACCGAAAGATGCAAAAGAATAACTAGTAATCTATTAAATTTTTCCAGAAAGTCGAATTGGATGGTTACACATATCGACGTAAATGAAACGATTACTAATAGTATTCATTTAGTGGAATCTACATTAAAAAAGAAGCAAATTAAGCTAACTACTGAACTTCCAAATGACTTACCGGTAATATTAGGTGATAGTTTAAAAATGATGCAAGTGATCGTCAATTTGATCAATAATGCAATTGATGCAATGGAAAGAGCTGGACAGCTTATGATAACTGCCATTGTGGAACAAAATTCAGTGTGCATACAAGTAATCGATAACGGTTGCGGTATTGCGCCTGAGGAGCTGGGCAAAATCTTCGACCCCTTTTATACAACAAAGCCAGTTGGAAAAGGGACGGGACTTGGATTATCGGTATGTTATGGCATCATTGAAGAATTTAGCGGTACGATCCAAGTAGAAAGTATAGAAGCTGCTGGAACGACTGTAACAGTCCGAATACCGATTAAAAAAAGCTAATGGGAGTGAGATTTCCATGAGTGGAACAAAACTTTTAATTGTCGATGATGAAACAGATTTGGCTAGTCTTCTAGTGAAAAGACTTTCACGGAAAGGTTACGAGGCCCATACAGTCGGAACTGCTGAGGATGCGCTGGCGTTATTAAAACAGCATTTTTTTGATATTGCTATTTATGATATTCGTCTCCCGAAGATGGACGGAATTTCACTGTTAAAAGAAACAAAAATAGTTGCCCCTGAGACAGAAATTGTCATGTTAACAGGACATGGGACAATTGAAACAGCGATAGAAGCGATGAAATTAGGGGCTTTCGATTATTTAACGAAGCCTTACAATCTGTCGGAGTTAGAATTAACGATCAAAAAGGCCGAGGAAAATAAAAGACTAAAAATTAAAAATGACAACATGAAAAATATTATCAAGCAGCAGAATCAGTTCATGATCATTGGCGAAAGTCCTATTTTTAAGGAAGTAATTGACTTAACCCGACGTATTGCGGATAGTGAAGTCCCTGTATTGATAGAGGGTGAGAGCGGAACAGGAAAAGAGTTGTTTGCTAAAGCGTTGCATTATTGGAGCAGTCGTTCAGAGGAGCCATTCGTAGCTGTGAATTCAGGAGCCCTCCCGGAGCAGCTTCTTGAAAGTGAATTATTTGGTCACATCAGGGGTGCCTTTACAGGAGCAAACCAAGATAAGAAGGGCCTTGTCGAGGCGGCAGATGGGGGAACGTTGTTTTTGGATGAATTAGGAGAAATGCCATTAGCCTTACAAGTAAAGTTGCTTCGTTTCCTTGAACTTGGGGAATTTCGTCGTGTAGGAGATGTAAGAGAGAGAAAAGTAAAAGTTCGTGTAGTCGCTGCTACAAATCGAAATATGGAAAAAGAGGTGGAAGAAGGAAATTTTCGCGAGGATTTGTTTTACCGATTGAATGTTGTCAAATTAACGATTCCTCCCCTTCGGAAGCGAAAGGAGGATATTCCTTCATTAATCGATTATTTTATCAAGCAAAAGAAATCTCCTGAAAAAGTCCTATCAGAGGATGCTTTAGCAGCATTGCAACACTATGATTTTCCAGGGAATGTCAGGGAACTTAACCATTTAATTGAAAGAGGTATGTTATTATCAAGCGGCGGAAGAATTGAAGCAGCCGATCTACTGCTGCCAAGACAAAAGGCCATGGACGGAAAATTGAAGGAAGTGGAACTCTGCACATTGGAGAAACTAGAGAAGGAACATATCGATCATGTGCTGAATCGATTGTCGTGGAATAAAACAAAAACAGCTGAAATACTTGGGATCAGTGTGCGGAATTTATATCGAAAAATTGAACAATACGGGCTAAAAGAATCATAGTTGTACTAGTTGCGATTTGTCTTAAGACAGGGTCCGAGGTACTGAGAGATTCAAAATGATTTTAACCCGGAAATATTGCGTTCTGACAAAATGACATATGCATCCACATGCCTATGACAAAACGGCAATAAAAAGCAGCAAAGGGAATATTTCCTTTTGCTGCTTTTTATTTTGAATAGAATTGATAGCTTGGTAAATCAAGACTTGAACATCATGAAGTAAAGAAATTGGAGGAAAATTAAATTTTGGCACAATCCTTGCATTAATAAAGGGTGAAATAAAAAATTCAAAGGAAGTGGCAAAATGTTGTCAAATATTGGCGTACCGGGACTTATTTTAATTCTTGTGTTAGCACTAATTATTTTCGGACCGAAAAAACTCCCTGAGGTCGGTCGGGCCGTTGGGCAAACCTTAAAAGAGTTTAAGAAGTCGGCTCGTGAACTTACAAGTGATGCAATCGAGGATGTAAAAAAGGAAACAAAGGATGTTTCCGACACATTCACAAAATAGGAGAGGAGTTTAGTCATGGCTCTTAAGACAAAAAATGGGTTAGAACCAAAAGAATATGCCGAGCTTGCTGAAAATTTTGTACCTGTTGCTCAAAAAGTTCTATCCGATAGTCGTTATGATACAACTTTAGGTATAAATATGGCTAGAGACGCAAGGAAGGTCATAAATGGAAATTTACAAATTGAAGATTTTCACAAAATTTATTCTGTTTCGTTATTGAAGGAATTTGGTGATCAATATGCTAGCGTGGCCACCACTACAAAATTAACGCAAAAGAAAGATAATGGTCCAAAATGGGGCATGGTAATTGATTTAAAAAAATGTGTTGGTTGTGATACATGTACCGTTTCCTGTAAATCAGAAAATAGAACACCGCCAGGAATGTCCTACAATGTGGTCCTTGAAACATTTAAGGGTGATTATCCAAACATCTCTGTAGTAAACCTGCCAAGACCTTGTATGCAATGTGATAAACCGCCATGTGTACAGGTTTGCCCGACAAGAGCAACCTATAAGCTTGACAATGGCATTGTCACAATTGATAATGATCGCTGCATTGGCTGCCGCTATTGTATGGTTGCTTGTCCATATGGAGCAAGGTCCTATGATTTTGGCGATGGATATGAGCAGGAAATGATAGGTTATAACGATGTGACAAGTCCGGAATATGGGGTGGAACGGGGCGAAAGGAAAAAAGGAAAGATCCCAGAAGAAACTGTTCGTAAATGTAGTTTTTGCTATCATCGCCTGCAGCGCGGAGAAGAGCCTGCATGTGTAGAAACATGTATTGGCGACGCGCGTTATTTTGGCGATATGAATGATCCAAATAGTGTCGTTTCCAAGCTTGCCGCTAGTCCGAGGGCATTTCGTCTGAAGGAGGAATTAGGTACACAGCCGCGAGTGGTTTATTTAAGATAGTAATCCTTCACTTGTGGTAGTTTTCAAATTGGGAGTGGTAAAAATGATGACAAAAGCGAGTCTGGGTAAAAATATGCCTGCTTTTCAACAAAAGAAGCGATTAAGGAAGATCGAAATAATCTGGTGGACTTGTTTAATCATATGTTCTGGTGTAGGTATATACTCGATTATTAGCGGATATTTTTTAAAAGGAATGTCTTCAACATATTTATCGAACATCGTCCCATGGGGAGGATGGGTTGCGTTTTATATTTATTTTATTGGTATGAGTGCAGGTTCCTTTTTACTATCAACGATGATCTATGGATTCGGCATGGAAAAATATGAAAAAATTGGACGGTCAGCACTATTATCAGCAATTGTCTGTATGATTACAGCGATTACCTTTATATTCTTTGATATTGGCCGTCCAGACCATATAATGAATTCCGTTATTTATTGGAACGTCATGAGTACGATGTCATGGGAAATCCACTTTTATATTGTATATATTGTGTTATTAGTGACGGAATTGTATTTTTCAATGCGGAAAGATTTGATTACATTAGCAAAAAACAATGATATTAAAGGTAAAATATATCGATTCCTTACCTTTAAAAAGCAAGAATTCACAGCAGCCGATGCAGCCCTTGATAAAAAAAGATTGAAGGTAATGGGAATGATTGGTATACCTCTGGCGATATTTGGAGTGCATGGAGGAACAGGATCGATTTTTGCAGTGGTAAAAGCCCAGCCTTATTTAAATTCTGGTTTATTTCCACTCATCTTTATTCTTTCTGCACTTGTATCAGGAACTGCGTTATCAATTGCAATATATGTAATAAAGTCTAAAGTTCGAAAACAGGAAATTGATGTTCCAATGGTTCGTTCGCTGGGCAGCATGCTTGCCTTATTTTTGGGAATTGAATTTATTATGGTTTGGTATGAATTTCTCATTGGAATTTATGGGTTAGGTCATGAAGAACTTGGAACGATCAAATTATTAACTGGAAGCAAATGGTGGTGGAGCTTCTGGATTTTTCAAATGGGACTTGCCATGTTCTTCCCATTAATCATTTTATTTATTAAGAAGACACGGAAATCGGTCAATTGGATCTTAGCCGCATCGATTATGACAATTATTGGTGTTATCGGAGTTCGGTTTAACATGGTTGTGCCAACCTTGATCATGCCTAAATTGGAAGGTATGCCCGTTGGAAATTATTATCCAAACCTGTCGGAATGGCTGACAACATTTGGACTTATCGCCATGTGTCTCATTATCTATACACTTGGAGAAAAAGTGTTACCGATTGAGGAACTAGACTCTCATGAAAGTGGAGTGAATAAATATGAGTAAGGATAAATTGAATCGTAGAGGATTTCTAAAAGCACTCGGTACATTTGGTGCAGTTGCAATCGTCAGCCCAGCATTTATTGGACCTTTTAAGCAAGTATTCGGCGGAGCTTGGACTGATGATGGCCATGGTATCGGGACGCATTATCAAGATTATTCGGCGGAGGATATTATCTTCACTTCCTGTCAACAATGTAACGCCAGTTGTACCATTAAAACCTTTATAGTTGCTGGAAATCCTAATAGTCCGTATTCATCAATCGTTCGGAAAATCGCTGGGAATCAATACAGCCCGATTGGCATGGTACCATTTGGACATATCCAATATAATACGCCAATTTCCGAAGCGGTTAAAGGAACGGCTGATATGGCGAGAACAGGACATTCCTTTAGGGGTGCAAAAACTTGTTTGAAAGGGCAGGCTGGTATCCAAACTGCCTATGATGCTTATCGAATTCAAAAGCCCCTTAAACGTGTTGGGAAACGAGGAAGCGGCGTCTGGAAAACAATCAGCTGGGAACAAGCATATAAGGAAATCCTTGAAGGCAGTAAAGATCTTGGTACACCAGGGTTAAAGGAAATCTGGGCATATGTACCTGAAGCCCAAGTGATGGCTGATTGGGAAAAAGTAAAGAAACAGGAAATGACAAAAGCAGAATTTGATTCAAAATATAACAACGTTCTTATTGATACGGATCACCCTGATTTCGGCCCTAAATCAAACCAGATTGTCGTCATGTCTGGCCATCGACGAGAATTTATTGAAAGATTAGCTAATGGAAGCATTGGATCAGCAAACTATTATGATCATGGCGGCTATTGTGGAGTTCAAAGTGTAGTGGGAAATGTCCGTTCACATGATACGACAAAGCCAAAGCAACGGATGATTCCTGATTATGAAAATGCCGAATTTGTTCTTGTTTGGGGTACAAACCCATTAACAGCTAATCGTGGTCCGACAACCTTTGCCCCGCAAATAACAAATGCCATCGACCGCGGCATGAAAATGGTTGTAATTGACCCGCGCTTCAGCAAAACTGCGGAGAAAGCGCATATGTGGGTTCCTGTTAAACCAGGCGGGGACGGTGCTCTGGCACTTGCCATGTGCCGCTGGATTATTGAAAATAAGCGCTATGATGAACAATATTTACGAAATCCTAATGGCAAGGAAGCAGAGCAGGATGATGAACCAACATGGAGCGACGCTACCTATTTAGTGAATGTTAGTGATAAAAAACGGCCGTTCTTGCGGGCAAAAGATCTAGGTCTAGGTGAGGAAGAATTTGTCGTCTTAGAAAATGGCCAGTCTGTTTTGTTTAGCAATGCCCATCAAGGGGATCTGGAAGTTAATACCACGATAAATGGAATCAATGTAAAATCTGTTTTTAGCATTTTTAAAGAAAAAGTATTGGAAAAATCATTTGAAGAATATTCAATCCAATGCAATGTTCCAATCGAACAAATTTGTGAAATAGCAAGAGAATTTACTTCTCATGGAAAAAAAGTAGGAATCCATTCCTATCGCGGTCCAGCTATGCATGCTAATGGTTATTACAGCGTTCGTGCCATCAACATGTTAAACCATCTAGTCGGGAATCATGACTGGAAGGGTGGGGACACTTCAACAGGTGCGAAATTTAAGGTGACAGAGGGGCGCTATGATTTAGCCACTGTACCAAATGCCAATATCGCATGGGGGATCCCGCTTACAAGACATAAAGTCCCTTATGAAAAAACGTCTCTATTTGCGAAGGACGGCTACCCTGCGAAGCGACCATGGTATCCACTCGGAAATAAATTAATTCATGATGTGCTTCCAAGTGCTGCCGAAGGATATCCATACAAAATTCGTGCCATGATGATAAATCGGACTTCACCTATCATGTCTGGTCCGCGTTCGGATATGCAGAAGAAATTTATTCGCGATCAAAAGGTAGTCGAACTCGTAGTATCTTCAGATATCGTGATTGGCGAAACAACAAAATATGCTGATTTTGTTTTACCTGACTTATCCTATCTGGAAAGCTGGAACGCAGAAGAAATATTCCCGATATTAAAATATAAATTTGCCGGTCTAATTCAGCCAGTAACCCGGATTGTTCCAAATGCCCGGCCGACTGAGCAAGTCTATATCGATTTGTTGAAAGGGCTGGGGCTGCCTGGAGTTGGGAAAAATGCATTTGTCGATGGTTCCAATCTTGATTGTCCAGAGGATTATTATCTAAAACGCGTGGCCAATATTGCTTTCGATGGCAAGCAGCCGGTCCAGGATGCGAATGACGAAGAACTTGCTATTTTTGAGAAGGCAAGAAAGAAAGCACTAGGCAAGTATTTTGATATAAACGTTTTGAAAAATGCTGTGAAACCTGAGGAATGGAAAAAAGTCGTTTTCGTCCTCAACCGAGGTGGAAGATATGAACCGCTTGGTGATGAATATATTGGAAACCATATTAAATATCAATTTAATAATCTAGTTCATTTTTATGATGAAAAGGCAGCTGGCTTTAAGAGTGCCTATACTGGAAAGTTCTTTGAAGGTGTGGCAATTGCTGATGAAATTAGACTCTATAATGGAGAGGTTTATTCGCCGCCAAAACCGTTTCAATTTATTAATTGGAAATCGCGGAATGTGTCGACACACCGCACAGAAAGTAATCCGTGGTTAAGGGAAATCCGTCCAGAAAACTATTTATGGATTAACCCAGTTGATGCAAAAAAGAAAGGTATTAAAACTGGGGACACTGTTATGATTACTTCAACAAGTGCGGAAGTAAAAGGAATTGCCCTCGTAACACCGGGAATTAAGCCGGGGATTCTTGGTGCGAATTATAATTTTGGCAATTTTGCAAATGGCTCAACGGATGTAAAAATTGATGGAACCATAGTGAAGAAAACTGAAAAATATGGACATCTTCCGTTTGACACGAATGTTCCGCTTCATGAGGAAAACGGCTATGCAAAGGAACGGGGAAGAGGATTCTCGGTCAATGCTTTAGCAGATAAAGACCCAAGCTATTTTGAAGGCTTTCTCGCAGATTTGATAATTGGAGGTCCTGCACAGCAAAATGTTTATGTCGATGTGAAGAAAGTGTAAGCAAAAGGGAGGTAATGAAAGTGCAAACACAAGAGGAACTCCAAGGCAGCCTGGCACTGGCAAATATCATGTCAGTCATTTGGCTTGGTGACTGGGAACGGTATGAAAATATTTTTGCGGAAATGCCTGAAACACTGAAAAATGAGTTTTCCTTCCATCCATTTTACAATCGGGAAGAAGTAGAAATCTGGTATGACAATCATTTTTTCATCCCTGGATCGTTTTTCCTTCCACCATATTTCTCCTCCTATTGCTGTCAAGACAAGGGAACGGTGGAGGACAGCAAGAAAAGTTTATTATGTTTAATCGGTCATTATGAAAAAATGGGATTTTATTTCCCGCTTGAAAA
>CAYNUT010000119.1:0-2993 GCA_964400595.1 uncultured Neobacillus sp.
CTGAAAAACAGTCTAATAGAAGGCGTCTAAAGGACAAAATTCCGGAGAAAACTGAAAAACGGTCTAATAGAAGGCGTCTAAAGGACAAAATTCTGGAAAAACATGAAAAACTGTCTGATAGAAGGCCTCCCAAGAACATAAACCACAATTTTCCACATTTCATTTGTCCTCCAGCAAATTTCCATTTATAATAATACTGAAAATTAAGAATTATCAATCGTAAAAAGGAGTGAGCAATTCTATGAACCTAACTTCCCAGGAAACAAACATCACACTGGGAAAAAACTCGTATTCCTTTGATGAATTTCTCGAAAAGCGCAGCAATCTTGACTGGTACCGCGATGAACCGTTTTTGCAAAAAGCAGTATTCAAATATACCGGCACTCAATATGACCAAATCCACCAAAACCTCAATACCTTCTCGAAAACCGTTTCGTCCAAATGGAACCAATTGGCTGAACGAATTGCCCGGCCCGAAGTCCGCCCGTACATGCTTCACTATGATGCCTTCAATCACAGAATCGACCGGATCGTCAGGCCGATGGAGGTTCACCAGCTCGAAAGTGAAGTTTTTGGGGAGGGGCTCTTTTCAAGTAAGATGGCTCCTTGGGAAAGCTTTGTCAAAAGGATGCTTACCCATCAAATTGGCGAAGGCGGTGTCACCTGCCCGTTAACCTGTACGCATGGTCTTATAGCCCTGCTTGAAGAATTTCCAAATCCGGAAATCCCTGAACTCCAGGATATTTTACAGCATACAAAAGAGGGGACAAACGGCGAATTTGCCATTGGTGCCCAATTTATGTCCGAAATCCAGGGAGGCTCCGATTTACCGGCCAATGTTTTGGAAGCGATTCCAGATGGGGAGGATTACCGTTTATATGGCAATAAATTTTTCTGTTCGGCCGCGCATGCCGATTATTCTGTGGTGACTGCAAAAATCCAAGGGACAAACAAAGTTTCCACGTTTATTGTCCCGTCCTGGCTGCCGGGCGATAAAGAGAAGGAAAAGCGAAATGGCTATGAAATCAACCGGATTAAATGGAAGCTTGGCACTGCTGAACTGCCGACAGCAGAAATCCAATACAAAGGTGCCAAAGCATATCCAATCGGGCCGAAGGATAAAGGAATTGCCGTTGCTGTAGGAATTGTCCTAACCTTATCCCGGCTCGAAATCGGCATTGCCTGCGCCGGGTTCATGCTGAGGGCGTCGAGGGAAGCAAAGCTGTACAGCGATTTCCGGACGGTTTTTGGAAAAAAAGTAAACGAATATCCGCTTGCGGCAAGCAAATTAAAGCGGATTGAGAATGCAGCCGAACGAACAACAGCAGGGGCCTTTAAAATTTATGATCTATTTTTGCACTTAGAAAAACCGCTTAATCCAGGAATAAAATCAGAACAGCCTTTGGAAATCCGCAAGCAGTTATTTAACCTTAGGGAACTTGTTTTATTGCAAAAGATCTGTACGACCAATGAGGGGGCTGAAATCCTCCGCGAAGCAATTTCGATGTTTGCTGGTCATGGGGTGATGGAGGAGTTTTCTTCGCTGCCGCGGATTTTCCGCGATGTCGTGGTGAATGAACAATGGGAAGGCCCGAGAAACCTCTTATTAACACAAATCTACCGTGATCTTAAAAGGGTTGCGGACTGGTATTCACCAGCCGAATTTGTCAGCAGTGTATTAGAAGGCGCACCGCAAGGAATGATCATGCAATTTTCAGAGCAGCTAGAGGATTTGCTGCAGCGCCCGGTTTTGGGGGAAGTAGATGATGCTTCCATTGAGGCGGCAATGGAATGGGATGAATTTTGTGACGCCTTCTTTAAGGGCTATCAAGAAATTGCCCGAAAAGAAATTAAACAATAATAAAATCAATATATTAGCATAAACATTATTGAAACCTTGCCTGGCAATGAAAAAGATAAAAAAATAAATTTTACAGCATGAGCATTAGAACTTAACGTCTTGCGATTAATGGCTCATGCTTTTTTTCTTTTAAAAAATATTTTACCCATTGACAAGTTAAAGCAAAAAAGCAAAAATAATAGATAATTAAATAATCTTAAAATTTATTATATTATAATATTTTGGATTTATTAGATAATTAATAATTATCAGGCAGGTGTTAATGTGTACAAGGACTCTATTCTCAAAATAAACAATTTAAAAGTATCTTTTCAATCGGGTAAGGAACTCGTACCTGCAGTGGATGGCATCAGTTTTGAATTAAAGGAAGGAGAAATTCTTGGGATTGTCGGTGAGTCCGGGAGCGGCAAGAGTGTCACCTCATTGGCAGCGATGGGCCTGATTCCTTCTCCTCCAGGCAAAATCGAAAAGGGGGAAATTATTTTCGAGGGGAAAGACTTGAAAAATATTTCTGAAAAAGAGTGGCGAAAAATTCGAGGAAACAAAATTTCGATGATTTTTCAGGAGCCAATGACATCCTTAAATCCGCTATTCACCATCGGAAATCAATTAATGGAAGCTATTCGATTACATACGGGTCTTTCAAAAAGAGAGGCACAGATTCGCAGCATTGAATTATTAAGGCTGGTAGGAATTCCAAGAGCTGAAGGGATTTTAAAGGAACATCCGCACCAGTTGTCAGGCGGAATGAGGCAGCGCGTCATGATTGCGATGGCGATGGCCTGTAATCCAAAGGTACTGATTGCGGATGAACCCACAACCGCTCTTGATGTGACGATTCAGGCACAGATACTGGCGTTAATGAAGGATTTGAATCAAAAAACGGATACATCCATTATCCTTATTACCCACGATCTGGGAGTTGTGGCGGAAATCTGCGAGAGGGTTATCGTCATGTACGCAGGGCAAATTGTCGAGCAGGGGGATGTCAGAATAATTTTAAAAGACCCTCAGCATCCTTATACAAAAGGCCTGCTTAAATCCGTGCCGGATTTAAGAGAGAAAAAAGAGCGGCTCTACTGCATTCCGGGAACAGTTCCCACTCCTGGGACCATCGTTAATGGCTGCCGGT
>CAYNUT010000119.1:3003-10756 GCA_964400595.1 uncultured Neobacillus sp.
AGATGTGCTGAAGTTTTTGGAAAGTGCCATGAGGAAACACCAGAATTATTTAGATCAGAAAAAAATGGACATGAAGTCCGCTGTTTCCTACATACATTGAATGAGAGGAATGACCAACATGTCGGAGTTACTTCTTGAAGTAAACGGACTTAAAAAGTACTTTCCCATAACTGGCGGTCTCTTTGGCACGCAAAAAGGTGAGGTCAAAGCGGTTGACGATGTTTCTTTTTATGTGAAAAAAGGAGAAACACTCGGCATCGTTGGGGAGAGCGGCTGCGGAAAATCAACTACCGGCCGTCTATTAATGCGCTTAATTGAAGCGAGTGACGGCAAAATTATTTTTGAAGATCAAGAGATTAATAGTCTTTCAAAGTCGGAACTAAGAAAAATCCGCCGGGATATCCAGATGGTGTTTCAGGATCCATATGCATCCCTTAATCCGAGACACTCCGTCGAGCAAATTTTAGAGGAACCACTCATTGTTCACGGGATTGGAACAAAAGAGGAACGCCGGAAGCATGTGAGGGAAATGCTAGAGGTGGTGGGTTTAAGCAGCTATCACGCGAAGCGCTACCCCCACCAGTTCAGCGGCGGTCAGCGCCAGCGGATTGGGATTGCCAAAGCCTTGATGACAAAGCCAAAGCTGATTATTGCGGATGAACCTGTATCCGCCCTGGATGTTTCGATTCAAGCCCAGGTCCTCAATTTAATGAAAGACATACAAAAAGAATTTCAGCTGACGTACATATTTATCGCCCATGATTTAGGTGTGGTCCGCCACATCAGCGATCGTGTCGGTGTCATGTATTTAGGCAGATTAATAGAATTAGCTGAGAGTGAAGAACTATATGAAAACCCGATGCACCCTTACACGAAAGCCCTTCTTTCCGCCGTTCCGATACCGGATCCGGATATAAAGAAGAAAACGATTTTAATAGAAGGGGAGCTGCCCAGCCCGGCCAATCCGCCTTCCGGATGTGCTTTCCATACAAGATGTGCACAATGCATGGATATTTGCAAAACCACAAGACCAGCCGAACAAAATCTACATGGTCATTTTGTTGCCTGTCACTTATATAAAGGGTGAGAGGCAGCGTTTATGATAAAAAAACTCAGGGGGTAACGTATGAGAATGAAAAATAAGTCTTTTAAAATGCTGTTGATTTCTATACTTGCCATCAGCCTGTTTCTTGTTGGCTGCAACAGTAAAACGAATGAAACAGGCGGCGGGAAAGACAATGGTTCAAGCGGCGGATCGAAAAAGGACACGCTTGTATATGGCCGTGGCGGGGATTCTACATCTCTTGACCCAATCACATCAACTGAGGGTGAAACCTTCAAAGTAACAGAAAATATTTTTGAAACACTTTTGGAGTATGGGCCAAAGGATACAACTGTTCATCCTGGACTTGCTGAAAAATGGGAAGTATCCCCTGATGGGTTAACCTATACGTTCCACCTGCGTCAAGGGGTGAAATTCCATGACGGCACTGATTTTAACGCAGATGCAGTTGTCTTCAACTTTGACCGCTGGATGAACGGGGATTCTGACAAATTCCCTTATTACACAATGTTTGGCGGCTTTAAAAAAGATGAAGGCCACGTTATTAAAGAAGTCAAAGCGGTTGATAAGAATACAGTAGTATTTACCTTAAAGCGACCGCAGGCACCGTTCTTAAAGAACCTGGCGATGTCACCATTCGGTATCGCAAGCCCGGAAGCTGTTAAGAAATACGGCGATGATTTCCGTAAAAATCCGGTTGGAACAGGTCCATTCAAGTTTGTTGAATGGAAAGAAAACGATACAATCACGGTTGAAAAGAATAAAGACTACTGGCAAAAAGGTCTGCCTAAGTTAACCAAAGTCATTTTCCGTGTCATTCCTGAAAACACAGCCCGCCTTAATGCTCTTGCCAATGGCGAAATTGATGTTATGGACGGCCTGAACAATTCTGATGAGGCTACTGTAAAATCGAATTCTAAACTTCAAGTTATTGAACGTCCATCTATGAACGTTGGTTATATTGGTTTAACAACAACGCGTAAACCATTTGATAACAAGCTTGTTCGTCAAGCGATGAACTATGCGATTGACAAAAAGGCGATTATCGATGCATTCTATGGCGGAAAAGCGCTTCCAGCTGTTAACCCAATGCCGCCATCCATTGAAGGCTATAATGATGCCATTCAGCCATACCCATATGATTTAGAAAAAGCCAAAGCATTATTAAAAGAAGCAGGATATGAAAAAGGCTTTAAGATTGACTTATGGGCAATGCCGGTTGCACGTCCATACATGCCAGAAGCACAAAAGGTTGCTGAGGTCATTCAAGCAAGCTTAAGCAAAATCGGCGTTACGGCAAAAATTCAATCTGTTGACTGGGCAACATATTTAGATAAAGCCGCTAAGGGCGAGTTCGATATGTACATGCTCGGCTGGACGGGTGACAATGGTGACCCGGATAACTTCTTATACACACTGTTAGACAAAGACAGCATCGGCAGCAACAACTATTCCCAATACAGCAGTGACCCGCTTCATGAAGTGTTGATTCAAGCACAGACTGAGTCAGATCAAGCGAAGCGTAACGAGCTTTACAAGAAAGCCCAAGAAATCATCCATGAAGACGCTCCATGGATTCCGCTTGTACACTCAACACCGCTATTAGCAGCTGCCAAGGATGTAGCAAATTATGTACCTCATCCAACAGGCTCTGAAGCACTAACATATGTAGAATTTAAATAATCGAGGTTGAAGGGGAGGGGGCTTTGCCTCCCCTTTTGTTAAGAAGAGGAAAAGGGGTGACATGAATGTTAACTTACACCGTTCGCCGCATATTTTCATTAATACCCGTTTTATTTGGGATGACTCTCGTCGTTTTTGCTATTATCCATGCCATTCCCGGAAATCCGGCCCAGGTCATCCTCGGTCAGCGTGCTACTGCCGATGCGATTGCTGCATTAACAAAGCAATTAGGGTTGGACAGGCCGTGGTACATACAATACTTTGAATACATTAAGGCCCTGCTTCATGGCGATTTAGGAATTTCTTTAAGGACAAGAGGGCCTATAAATGAAGAAATTTGGTCCTTTTTAGCAGCAACCGCTGAACTGACATTAGTGGCTATGATTATTGCCGTCTTTGTCGGGGTGAACGCCGGGATTGTCAGTGCCTGGTTCTCAAAATCATGGTTTGATTATGTGGCAATGGTTCTAGCTCTTATCGGCGTATCGCTGCCCATTTTTTGGCTTGGCCTTATGGAGCAGTGGGCTTTTTCTATCGAATTAGGCTGGCTTCCGACTACCGGACGTGAAAATGTCCGAGATCCGGTAACTGCCATCACGAATTTTTATTTAATTGATACCCTTCTGCAAGGAAGGCCGGATCAATTTTTCACAGTCCTAAAGCATTTGATTTTGCCAAGTTTAGCGCTTGCAACTATTCCAATGGCAATCATCGCGAGGATGACCCGCGCCACTATGCTCGAGGTAATGAAGTCTGATTATATCCGGACGGCCAGAGCCAAAGGTCTTAGAATGTTTTGGGTTGTTTATAAGCACTCATTAAAAAATGCCATCATTCCGGTTCTTACTGTTATTGGTTTGCAAACAGGACTTTTATTAGGCGGAGCGATTCTGACGGAAACCATCTTCGGCTGGCCAGGTATTGGCCGCTACTTGTATGAGGCCATCGGCTATCGTGACTATCCCGTCATCCAGTCCGGAATCTTAATCATTGCTGCAATATTTGTTCTAATCAATTTAATCGTGGATCTCTTATATGTCTTTGTCGATCCAAGAATTAAGTATACAAAATAAGGAGGGAGTATAAATGGCTGAACTTGTAAAAAATCCGGGTGTGATTACGAATGCACCTGCCGAAGAAAAGCTGACCCCTCCGTGGAAAGAGGCACTGCAATCCTTTTATAAAAATAAACTGGCTGTTGTTGGTTTGTTAATCGTCCTCTTTTTTATTATCTTAGCGATTATTGCCCCTTTGGTTGCACCATACAGCTTTAAGGAACAGGTCCTTGCTGAACGGATGCAGGCCCCATCGTCCAATCACTGGTTCGGAACGGACGATTTCGGCCGGGATATCTTTTCCCGTGTTGTATATGGAGCAAGGATTTCGCTATGGGTCGGCTTCTTCTCTGTATTAGGCTCGGTAGTTGCGGGAACATTTTTAGGAATCGTGGCGGGTTATTACGGCCGCTGGGTCGATACGATTATCTCCAGGATTTTCGATATTATGCTGGCATTTCCAAGTATTCTGCTGGCGATTGCGGTTGTGTCGATTCTCGGTCCGTCTTTGAGGAATGCGCTGATTGCGATTGCAGTTATCAATATTCCTAACTTTGGCCGGCTTGTTCGCTCAAAGGTGCTGAGTGTGAAGCAGGAAGAATATATTATGTCGGCCCGCGCAGTCGGCATGCGGGATTCGCGCATTCTTTTCCGGCACATTTTGCCTAACTCGATTTCACCTGTGATTGTTCAGGCGACATTGGCGATTGCGACGGCCATCATCGAGGCAGCAGCCCTAGGTTTCCTTGGATTGGGCGCCCAGCCGCCAGAGCCGGAGTGGGGGAAAATGCTCGCCGATTCAAGAAATTACATCACCCAGGCCCCATGGACCTTATTTTTCCCAGGGATAGCCATCATGCTGACCGTGCTTGGCTTCAACTTAATGGGGGATGGACTGAGGGATGTACTGGATCCAAAAATGAAAAATTGATCCTGCTTAATGATGAGACTCCTGCATGGGGTCTCAATTTTGTTTTGTAGGGCGTTCGAGGAAAAATAAGGGGACCTTAGGGACAAAACTTGATGAGTCACTAGTGGAAATGTTCCTAAAAAGGGGCCTTGAGGACAAAACCCGTAGGAAACTCATGCGAAATGTCCTTAATACGTCGTCTTGAGGACAAAACTTGATGAAAAATTGAGTGAAATGTCCTTAATAAGGGGTCTTGAGGACAAAACTAGATGAAAAATCGAGTGAAATGTCCTTAATAAGGGGTCTTGAGGACAAAACCGGGAGTAAACCCGTGCGAAATGTCTTTAATAAGGCGTCAGTTATCATTCATTTCAAAAGAGAATTACTGTTTTTTCAATGAAATAAGGTTTATAATTTCAGATAAATAAACGAAATAAGGAAGTCTACATCCTTAGGGGGATTGGAGCAAATTGAAAGAGAAAAGCATTGTTTTTATTGGATTCATGGGGGCGGGAAAAACAACAATCGGCAAAATGGTTGCAGCTAAACTAAATAGGGAATTTATTGATGTAGATGAAGAAATTGAAAAAGAATACAAAATGCCTGTCTCGCAAATTTTTAAAGAGTTTGGCGAGAAGGCTTTTAGAGATAGAGAAAAAAGCCTTATTACTAAATTATGTAAACAAAGAAATATGGTCATTTCTTTGGGGGGAGGGGCATTTCTAAGAGAGGAAATAAGAGAAGGTTGTTTATCTTCTTGTATAGTGATTTTTCTAGAAGTGTCTTTTGAACAATGGAAGGAAAGGGTAAGTTCCTTAATTGAAAGCCGTCCGGTTTTACAAGGAAAGACACTGGAGGAAATGGAAGATTTATTCAATAATAGGCAGAAAATCTATGCGAAACATCATATAAAAATAGTTGCGGACAATTTAGCGCCAGATGAAATTGCAGATCTTATAATTAGTAAATTAAGCAATTTTTGAAATTCAGGTGTATTAGAGAAGGTGCGGTAAGGTATGAAAAAAGTAATAACAATCAGGGATGTAAAAATTGGTGAAGGGACTCCAAAGATTTGTGTTTCATTAATAGGTGAAACTCTTCAACAATTGTTAGAAGAAGCTGTTTTTCTAAATACATTGGACATAGACATTGTGGAGTGGCGGGTTGATTTTTTTGAAAAAGTTGAGAATTTACAAGAAGTAAAAAATGCATTGGCTGTTATCCGTGAAATATTGAGTGACAAGCCGTTAATATTCACTTTCCGCAGTAAAAAAGAGGGCGGAGAAAAGGAAATCAGCACTGAATTCTACTTTGAATTAAACAAAGCTATATTGGAAACCGATATGGCAGATTTAATTGATATCGAGCTTTTTAATGAAGAACAAAGAATAAAAGAGATGGTCGAAGTTGCCCGTGATTATGGTGTGAAAGTTATTATTTCGAATCATGAATTTACCATGACCCCAACTAAAGAGGAAATCATCCTTCGATTGCGGAAGGCACAGCGTTTGGGAGGGGATATACCTAAAATTGCCGTCATGCCGGCAAGTGCAGCTGATGTGTTGATATTGCTGGAGGCTACTGACACTATGAATGAAAAGTATGCGGACGGGCCAATTGTTACAATATCCATGGGAAATAAGGGAGTAATCAGTCGTTGTGCAGGAGAACTTTTTGGTTCGGCAATTACATTTGCATCGGCCAAAAAAGCCTCTGCACCTGGACAAATAGACGTTAAGGACTTAAGGACGATTCTAAACCTTTTACATACAAATCTTTAAGCGGCGGCAAAATTTAATAAGAGACCGAAAAAAGTTCCGGCTTTGCTGGAACTTTTTTTGGGCAATTCGATTCATCACCAGCATTTTACGCTGGTTTTGCTAGTGTTTTCCAATATTAGCTGTGAAACATCCAACTACTGGTATTCTTTCAACAAGCGCTCCCTTATATACCTTTATTATCACGCAATTCGACAATTGTACCTTCTGGAGCTTTTATTTTACATAAGTGACCATTCTCAACACGGTAAATAATCTCACCTTTTTTACAAATAAAATTCAGATTCATTGCTTTTAAGCGCTCTACTTCGTGCACCAGATCTTCAACCCATATACAAAAGTGAACAATCCCTTGACCGTTAGAATTATTATCTATAAGGACTTCATTGTTTTTACCGGTTTGCAGCTCAATATAAAAACCATCTAGGTTTAACCAGCTATTAAACTGTCTTCCATGAAAATCGGGGGTTTCTTGGACAATTTCAAATCCTAAAGCTTCCGTATAAAACTTTAATGTTTCGGGATAAGTATTTGTTTGAATACATAAATGGTGAACGTATTTTTTTACCATAATATTCTTTACACCTTCTTAAAAATAAATTAAATAATTTGTGGGGTTACATTTGTAAATCAAAGAAACCTAAGTCGTAAAACTCCGGTTCTGATTACTCACTTTAAAATATTAAACAGCCCTGCACAAATATGTCAGGGCTGTTTAGTACTATTTTATCTAACTTTCATACTTTGTCTATATGTTTAGAATTTAAACTGCATTTTGCAAAACCTGTCCATCGCTCATTTTAACTATAGAGTCAACATAAGAAAGCATTTCTTCATCATGTGTAACCATTAAGGTAGTAATGTTTAGCGTTTTAGTTAAATTTCGGATTAACATCATAACATCTTTAGACCTTTTTGAATCTAAACTTGCAGTTGGCTCATCCGCAAAGAGAACTTTTGGTTTATGGATAATGGCACGAGCAATGGCAACCCGCTGCTTTTCCCCGCCAGATAATGAAGATGGATAAGCATTTTTCCGATGGTCCATTTCAACTAATTTTAGTATTTTGTCAACTTCTTTTTTTTGTTCTTTTTTCTTTAGTTTAGATTCAGATACATCCAGCATTAACATCAGCTGCTCTTCTACTGTGAGAAAAGGAACAAGATGCGCAAATTGAAAGACGAAACCAAATTTATTTGCTCGTATTTTCCGTACTTGTTCTGAACTCATATTAATCATATTTGTTCCTTCGAATATTACTTG
>CAYNUT010000120.1:0-8936 GCA_964400595.1 uncultured Neobacillus sp.
TTTCCATCAGTTTTGTCCTCAAGAGGCCTCTTTAAAGACATTTCGCTCAGTTTTTCCATCAGTTTTGTCCTCAAGAGGCCTCTTTAAAGACATTTCGCTCGGTTTTTCCATCAGTTTTGTCCTCAAGAGGCCTCTTTAAAGACATTTTACTCGGTTTTCACTGAGTTTTGTCTTCAAGAGGCCAAATTAAGGAATCATTAATGATGGTCATGTTCTCCGTCCATGCCGATTTCAGCCTGCTCTTCAGCCGTAATAAAGTAATGGTGAATGTCATAATGCGGCATCGTATACCCTTCATGACCTTCTGCGATAAATTCAATGTTTGTATGGTCAATAGCCGGTGATGGAAGTCCTTTCATGCCAGCAAAATTGACGAAGCTTTTTCCTACTTTAAAATATTTTTGCGAAATCATCTGCTCGATAAAAACTAGTTTTCCTTTATATACCCCGTAAATCGTTTTATAGACGGGATCATCGTTTTCCATTACTAAAATGTCTTCTTGAGGATTGATCCAATGTTCCCCCATTTGTGGAATGACTGGTGTAATGGGAATAGTCCCTTTCGGTAAAGCCAAAATATAAATGGATCCGTCTTGATACTTGTTCATCTGGGTTGCATCGATGACTTCCACAAGATCTTCCACTTTTGCCACAAGTCCATCTCTGTTATTCTTAACTGCAATTGTTTCATTCTTATAAGTTAGCTGCTTCCCTTCTTTATCAAGTTGATAGGAAGCTTTCAATACATGAAAAAAGGCATCTACATCCACCCATGTTTCTCCGTTCTTTGTATAGGAGACGGAAGAATAGACCCCGACACCATTGATTTCCACTTTTGGACTCTCCTGTTTGGCAAATGCTGCTGAAAATGAAAATAGCAGGACAGCTGACAAGAAAAGACTTCCCAGCAGCCCTTTCAAAATTTTTCCTCTTCGTAAGTGTCCCATGCTTTGATTTTGCATTTAACTTCCTCCTTGTTCGTGGTATGGTTTTATTATAATGACGGTGGAATATTATGGTAATTATACGATGGTATATTCAATCGTATAATTCAGTATAAAAAGACAAATAAACAACACTTTGGAGAAGAAAAGGAAAAACACCGATAACCCCTTGGTTACCGGTGCCTATAAAATCACTTGTTAAAAAAATGCCGTAAAAGAATAAAGCAAGGTATGTCAATATTACTTCCGCCCCCAATGGAAAAATATTTCGAAAGCACCGGATCTAAAACTTATTTTAGTCAGAGTTCTTTTCTTTTTTATTAATCACATCTTACTTAAATCTTACGAATTGAGCTTGAGAGATTTTTTCAGCCTCGTAATTTTTGATACTGCCTGAAAATGCTGATATAATCAATCAAACTACCAATTTTGGAACGATCAGGGTGAGATTATGAGAAAAAGATATACGAATTTGAATGATGTGAAAAATAATAAGTCATTTGGAGATCTGCTGAAATGGAATAATGAAAGGCGGAGTAAAGTTAAGGACTTAACAATCAATATCCCACAATGCTTGAATAAACGGATGAAAGAAATTAATGAAAACAAGTACCTTACTTCTTATACCTGGATTGGCCATTCCACATTTTTGATTCAAATGAACGGTCTAAATATTTTAACGGACCCGGTATGGGCGAAACGAATGGGCTTTCAAAAAAGATTGACAGAGCCCGGCTTTTCTTTAGATGCCATGCCGGAAATTGATGTGGTGGTGATTTCTCACGGCCACTATGATCACCTTGACTTTCCAACATTGAAAAAATTAAAAGGCAATCCGCAATATTTTGTACCTGTCGGTATGAAGCGGCTTTTATTAAGAAAAGGCTATCGAAATGTGGAAGAGATGAATTGGTGGGATTGTGTGGAACATAAAGGTATTAACGTTCATTTCGTCCCTGCCCAGCATTGGACGAGAAGAACAATGACTGATATGAACACCTCACACTGGGGCGGTTTTATTTTTCAAAATCAAAATGAAACGTTTTATTTTGTTGGGGATACTGGATATTTTCCAGGATTTAAGCAGATTGGCGAACGCTTTAATATTGATACCGCGTTTATGCCGATTGGTGCGTATGAGCCGGAATGGTTTATGAAGGATTCCCATATTTCGCCGGAAGACAGCGTTAAAGCCTTCATGGAGTTAAAAGCCAAAATATTTGTTCCGATGCATTACGGAGCTTACCGGCTGGCAGACGACACGGGACCTGAAGCCTTAGAACGCTTGTATCGGGAATGGGAAAAAAGACAGCTGCCAGAAGAGCAATTGAAGGTATTAACATTAGGGGAAACGGTGTTATAGCTTTATGTAGGCTCTGTTCTAATAGATTGCCGATTGAGGAGTGGCGATATTTTAGGACTGGGTCTTTTTTTGACAGTAAAAGTGGTTGATCCTACAGTAATGGAACCTTATGCGGCAGAAAGAGAAGACTCTCCTACGGTAAAGATGGCTGATCAGCAATAAATAGTTTACATAATTATATTATGTAAACATGAGATTTGCTATTAATTTATAAACATAGCAATAAATGCCACAGCAACTGCTAATGCCGAAACTCCTACTCCCGCCCAGGCTGCAAAAAGTCCCAAATTGCTTTTTTTATCTTCCTTTAATTCTTTAAGTGCTTCTTTTATTTCAACAATGTCGGATTTATTAGCAGCGGACTTTACGGCTTGGCGCAGCTCTTCGATACTTTGGTCACGGCTGCGAAACATTTCATTCAGCTCTTGTCTGGGTACAAAATTTTCTTTTGAGCTGTGCTGCCAATCCTTAATGTCTGAACTCAAACCATTTACAGCTGTTACTAATTGTTTAATTTGTTCCTCCACAACAGCTAATCGTTCCATGTTACCATCTGACATCACTTACCACCTCCTGACAGCCTATTTCGGCCCAACTGCTCGTATAACCTCATAATACTTCAATTGCCTTTTTGGATATATGATAGGTAAATAGTTGCTATTAATATAAAATGCAAAAGGGGTCGAATTTGAGTGGACAAACCACTATTTTTTAAAAATTTGCTGTTGTTCTTTCAAATATAGAAATTGTCACCTTTTATTAACAGCCTCTGCAAAAATAAATAATCCATTATAATAGTTTTCTACTTTTATGGCTGATAGATTATGAGCTTTTAAAAGTGCCAGTGTATCTCGATTTAAACAGCATCCGTCACAGATTTTTTTCCAAGCTGGGGTCAGCCATCCCTGAAGAGACGCAAGAAAACGGTTTTCCATTTTAACATGCTCAAACAGCAGGATTTTCCCACTCGGCTTGCAAACTCGTTTCATTTCTTCCAACGCCTTTTCAGGATTAGGGATAGTACAAAAAACGAGTGTTGCTACTACAGTATCAAAGGTATTCGTATCAAACGGCAGCTCTTCCGCACTGGCCTGAAGTAATTCGATTGGTACAATGGATTGTTTAAGTCTCGGCTGGGAACGCTCAATCATATATTGGCTCGGCTCTATCGCGACTACCTTCTCTACTGTCTTATAAAAAGGAAAATTTATGCCCGTACCAGACCCTATTTCTAGCACCCGGCCGGCTGCTTTTGAAATCAGTTTCTTTCGTATCCTTTTGAACTTCTTCTTTTCAAATGGGCTCATGAAAAAATCATACCAATTAGCGAACGAACGTCCCACCATGTTACCTCCAGCCTATAATAGATTCATAACTTGTTCTAAATCGGAAACAATCCGATGTGTATTCCATTCATTTTCTTATTCGGCTAAATTATTTCAGGAACTGCACCTGACACCTAGTGCTATTTAAGCAATGGGTGTCAGGCACCTATCATTTTTTACTGCTTGATTGGATGGAGACATGTTTTGGACGCTTTGGATATTGGGCTTTCCCTTCATCATCAGGACCGGTAAGGTTATTTCTTTGGTCTAGAACTTTTCCTGTATACTCAATCGGATTATTTTTCGGCATAGTTTTCACCTTCTTACATTAGGATACAGAAACCTAACTTCTCTTACCTTGATTTATAAGCTTCCTTTCTGCTTCGCTCATATTGGGATTTGGGCTGGGTGTGGTTTTATTCAAGGCTTTCTTTAATTCTGCAGTGGCATCTTCGCCGGGATTATATTTTTTGTCCATTTTGAGCCCTCCTTAATATTTATTATGGACCGATTCAGAGGGTTCATTCCCTTCATGTTCCAATAGATGCTGCAGGACTTAAGTTCTTCCGAGCAAAGGATCTTCAGGATGTGATGGCCTCTCCTTATACCATTGAAAAACCCATATGGAGGTGGTCAGCCAGAATCCGCCCGCAAAATAACCGCCTATGATATCGCTGGGATAATGCACCCCTAAATAGATTCGGCTCACACCAATCATGACAATCATGATTGTACTAAATAAAATTAACAGACCTCGACCAATCCTGTATGGAATATGCCTCCAGATCAGGAAGGTAAAGATTCCATAAACCGTGAATGCATTCATTGCATGCCCGCTGGGAAAACTGTAACCGCCAATTGCAATAAGCCTATGTAAATCAGGACGGGCGCGGTGGAAGATTTCTTTTAAAATGAAATTTAAAACGGGTGAACCTGCAATAACGGATATAAAAAGTATGAGTTCTAAGCGATGGTGCAGCACTTTATATAAAAAATAGATTATCAATAAACTAAGGACCACCACCACTTTCGTTGAACCAATCAAAGTGAAAAATTCCATAATTGCTGTGAGATGTGGCGACTCAAGGCCTTGAACAGCTCCAATTATGGTACTGTCAAAATACACTATTTTATCTGCCTTAATGAGGAAAGCCAATATACTGAAGGCTGATAATGAAATTGCGCTTAAAATAAATGCTCGCGTCAGCTGTATTTTTAAATTCATCTAAATCACCTTTCGAATAACCTGTCGGCCTGCTCCACCAAAGCCGCAGGAATCTTATTGTAAGCCTCGTATTACAGTTCTTTATCATGTAAATCAAATTGGTTAATATATCCCTTTATTATTTGATTCAAAATGGATTTTCCCTCTATTTATTGTTGGAGCTTAGTGCTCCGGCTTTTTTACGGCAGGCTTCGATTGCTTGGATCATTAATTGTTCTAAATGGTTTGCATCCAGGACCTCTAAACCGGCTGCCGTTGAACCGCCGGGGGTAGATACTTCTGCTGCCAATGTTTTTGGGTCCTCGTTTGTTTTCAGCAAGTCGGCAGATCCTGCAATCATTTGGGCCACCAGTTTTCTCGCCTGATTCTGAGTGACACCGGATTCTAAGGTGATTTTTTCGAGTGCTTCAGCTACCCGGTAGATAAATGCAGGTGCACTACCGGTCACCGCCGTTAGTTCCTGAACTTGCTGCTCTGTCACTTTTTCATATTCGCCGATACCAGAAATTAAGGCTTCGGTCCATTCCACGTGTTCCTGATTCACATGTTGACCGAGTGCATATAATGTCATCGATTTTCCTATTTTTGCAGCGGTATTTGGCATAATCCAAGCCACAGGCGTGCCCTTAGGGAGTTTTTTCTCTAGGTATGTGGGTGTAATTCCGGCCGCAACCGTGATGACCAGCTGCCCATTCACGAGAGCTGATAGTTCATCCAAAATGGGGTCATGAACTTCTGGCGGCATAGCAAGGATAATGATTTGCCTCCTGCCCGCCGCTTCCTGCCATCGAGTTGTCGTTTCAACTCCGTAGGATTCTCTCACTAATTTAAGCCGTTCTTCATCACCACTGTTTGCCACCAATATATCGAAACTATCCGTTTTCTTTATGCCTTCTATAATCGCTTGGGCCATTCGGCCGGCGCCAATAAATAAAATTCTTTTTTTATCCATGGTCTCGCTCCTCAAAAAAATTCTGTCCACTCAATAGTATTAAAAAAATGAAACTGAAGCAATTTAAAGGGCATAGTGAATGAGTTATGGGAAAAAATACATCCACAATCGCGAAAACATCCGCGGTAACAGACACCTTTTTTCGAAAGTTGGAAATAACAGAAAAAGCTCAAGGCTCACTTCAAGTGCCTTGAGCTTTTGTATTCTCATAACCGATTCCATTATTGATTCCCTTTAATACCCTTTTTTCACATCCACTTTATTAGAAAGCGGCTTATGTTCTTCTATATTTTTGAGTGTTTCGAAAAAACATGCTGCCCCCTCATCAGGTGTTGTTACCGCTGAAATATGCGGTGTCAAAAAAATATTGGGATGGTTCCAAAATGGATGGTCCTCCGGCAGCGGCTCCTGAGCGAATACATCAAGAGCAGCAAAGCTTATATTGCCATTTCTCAGAGCATCCAGCAAGGCATTTTCATCAAGTGAAGCTCCTCTCCCAACATTTATGAAACCGGCGTGTGATAGGTTTCTAAAAACTTGAGAATCAAAAAATTGCTCGGTTTGTTCTGTCAACGGCAAGGTGTTGATGACAAAATTCATTTCCTCTAAATGTGAATAATGAGACTCAACATCCATAACCTCTGTAAAATATTCTTTGCCTTTCCCGCTTAGTGAGACACCGTACACTTCTACCCCTAATAACGACAAAATTCTTGCTGTGGCTTGACCGATCTCACCCGTTCCATAAATCATCACTTTTTGTTCCTTTAATAACTTTGGTGTGAGCGGCTGCCACTTTTTCTGATGCTTACATTCTTGGAATGGCTCGTGATACTGTAAATTTTTTAAAACATAACTTAAGCAATATTCGGCGATTCTTTGACCGAAAGAACAAATCGTTCTTGTTAACAAGACATTCTCATTCCAGTCTTTTTTATACAAAAAGCGGTCAACACCAGCCCCTAAAGAGTGAACCCATTTCACATTGGTGTAATCATAGTCAGCCTTTATATTAAACGAAACTAACGCATCTGCCCATTGTAAATCATCCTGAATCATTTTCTCTTCCGGCAAAAACCGAAAGTTTTTATGAATCACTTCTTTTTCAATTATTGCCTGGAGTTCTTTGTACATAGGGCTGACAATTAATATATTATGTATTTGCATTTTTCGCCCCCCTTGCTTGCTCTGTCCTTAGCTTTTAAGCGATGAACGATTATATTTCCGTAATAATTGACCGAAAATCTTGCCTTCATCTTCTGACCAGCCTTTTAAAATCTCTCCTATTCGAGCACAACGGAGTTGCTGATGCTCATAAAATTCCTTTGCTCCCAGTTCGGTAATTTGAAAAGAATAAGCTCTCCCATCTAATGGGTCAGGAATTCGATAAACATATCCTTTTTGTTCCAAGGCAGCTGCTTGTCTGCTGATTGTGGAAATATCTAAATGAAATTCCTCCGAAAGCGCTTTAACACCCGCGGGGCCATTCTTAATAATTTGATGAAGTATTAAATAAGCAGACCGATCCAAATGACCGTACTTTTTATCGGCGGATGTAATCCTGCGAATCAAAACCGCCAGTTCTAAATCAATTGTTTCTAATGCTTTTTCGACCATCATAAAACCTCACTTTACCCTTCACCTTTCAATATTTATCGTATCACACCCCGCTATTTTTGAAAAACAAATGTCTCCACCCTGTTCAATCGAAACTTCACTATAGGTTATTTACACTATTGACACCGGGGTAACTAGTTGTATAATACAATTATATAGTTTCATTATACAACTTGTTTTAAAAATGATGTTATATTTTCCATATTACAAATAAACATTGGAGGTATGAAAGTGGAGTCAACACCACAAACATTAACAGCAGGACAAGAAAAATCAACTCATGTGGCACATGGAAGTTTATTAACGCAATCAAAAGCAGTTTGGGCTGTCTTTTTTGCCAGTATTATCGCCTTTATGGGGATTGGACTGGTTGATCCGATATTACCGGCTATTGCTAAAAATCTCCATGCAACACCTAGTGAGGTCACATTACTTTTTACCAGCTATAATGCCGTCATGGCAGTGGCAATGCTGATTACAGGAGTCATTTCGTCCCGTCTTGGCATAAAATGGACATTGTTATCCGGAATCATCATTATAGCCATTTTTTCTGCTCTTGGAGGAATGTCCAACGGCATTTGGAATCTTGTCGGCCTACGCGGCGGATGGGGGCTCGGTAATGCACTGTTTGTTGCCACAGCTCTGGCAGCCATCGTTTCCCTATCCAGCAGCGGCATAGCTAAAGCTATCGTTTTATATGAGGCAGCTGTGGGTTTAGGGATATCTGTTGGACCTTTACTAGGCGGCTGGCTGGGCGGAATTTCATGGAGAGGACCTTTTCTTGGGGTAGCAGCCTTAATGATGATTGCGTTTATTTTTCTTATTTCTTTTATGCCTAAAACGACAAATGAAAATACTGTCACAACAAAAACCTCATTGCTTGATCCGTTCCGTGCCTTAAAACACCGTTCACTTTTAATTTTTGGCATATCCGCTGCGCTTTACAACTTCGGCTTCTTTACGTTGTTAGCTTTCGCACCATTTGTGATGAATTTAGATGAACATGGTTTAGGTTTTGTTTTCTTAGGCTGGGGGATACTGTTAGCTATCACATCGGTCTTCATGGCGCCTAGTCTTCAAGAAAGATTTGGGACGGTTAAGTCAATGTGTGCGATGTTAACCTTATTTGCCCTGCTCCTTGCAGTAATGGGTATTTGGACCGATAAACAATGGGTAATTATCAGTGCGATTGTGATTGCAGGGGCGATTTTAGGAAATAACAATACCCTTATTACCACAGCCGTTATGAATTCAGCACCTGTTGAGAGATCAACTGCATCTGCAGCCTACAGCTTCCTGCGCTTTATCGGAGGAGCGATTGCTCCCTTCTTAGCCGGTAAATTATCCGAATGGTTTAATCCTCATATTCCGTTCCTCGTTGGTGCAGGCTTCGTATTTTTATCTGTGTTAGTTATTTGGTTTAACAAAAAACATATAAGCCATGTGGATGATACAGAGCTAAAACATTAAAACATAAAAGGGTCAGCTCCCGGATCCAAACGGGCTGACC
>CAYNUT010000120.1:9036-10654 GCA_964400595.1 uncultured Neobacillus sp.
AAAAAAAGGACGAAAGCCTCTGCGGTTTCGTCCTCAAAAATATTATGATAAAATTCGCTTTTCCCCTTCAATCGCTTTAATCGGGTCAATGTTTTGAGTAAATTCAAGTGTCCCAATATACCTGCCATTTTCATCCCGCACGGCAAAATACCGAATATAAACATATTTATCACGGAATTTAATCCAGAATTCCTCGCTATCCTTACTGCCTGCTTTAAAATCTGCCAATAGTTCTTCTACTACGTGAACACTTCTTGGCGGATGGCAGTTTTGAACGGTGCGGCCTATAACGGCTTTCGTCCGGGCAAAGATTCTTTCTTTTCCATGTGAAAAATAACGAACTACATCTTCATGATCAATGAAAGTGATATCAACCGGCAAATGGTTTAGAAGAAGTTCAAGCTGTTTTAATGACAATATTCCTGTTTCCATCTTAATATATCCTTCAGAGATGGCTTTCTCATCAAGTGCCATTCTTTCAGGCTTCCAAACATCTACTGGGGCAGTCAAGCAAAAACCGATTTCATCACTATCATGAGCGATTTTTATCCACTCATCTTCAGTGAAATTGTTCAATGCCATTGGGAAAAGGATGTTTTCCTCGCGGTAAATCATCGCACTTACTTCTTCAATGACCCAATTAACCACCTCGATAACGGCCTGCTTGTCCCCCTCATAATTTGTTAATTTTTTTCTAGCGTCCTTAATGCCATCGCGGATAAAATCGTCAATTCTCCACATATTGGTAGTCGGTCCATATATGCCATACTTTTCTAAATAAGGAAAAATCAAATTCTCCTTCCGGCTGTAATGCTTATCAATGTCAAGGAGTAAATTAATATCTTCCAACAGCCTGTAGATATTATCATTTGTATCCTCTTTTTCAAATTGCTCCAGATTTTCTTGAAGCTTCGATTTCAGAAGAATACCAATTTCTTTATTTTCAAGTTTAAAGGTATGAACCGGATGTCCTGGCTGATCCTCCTGCCTCTCTAAACGTTGGGAGTTTTCTTCAATGGCCCCTTGAAAAATTGCTGTGTGCTGAGAATATATCCGCTGAAATTCCTCTTTTGACATGCTGCCTTCGGCCACAAATTCATCCTGAAGCTGCGAAATTTCATCAATGGTTATTTTTCCAATAAGAGCGTCAAAATGCGCTTTTACTTCATGCAAATTTTTTCGGGTATGAAGATCTTTAAAGATATTTTTTAATATATCAAGGCGTGTAGTCGTTTTATAGGCTTGTTGTTCTCGGTTGTTAATGATTTCACTCATCTAAGAATTCCCCTTTGTATTAAAATGCAAATAATAGTGATAATTTTTCTCAATAATAACACTTCATTTAGCACATGATTGTGATATAAATCATTATTTGAGATTGAACATATTAACAACTTGTGAACATTAAATACTATCCTGGATATTTTCGGATGGCCTTCGTATATGTTATTGGAATGGCGTTATTAAGGACATTTCTCTCTGGATTTCAACTGATTTTGTCCTCAATACGCCTTTTTAAGGACATTTCTCTCTAGAGTTCGGTCTGATTTGTCCTCAATACACCTTATTAAGGACATTTCTCTCTGGATTTCAGCTGATTTTGTCCTCAATACGCCTT
>CAYNUT010000121.1:0-4941 GCA_964400595.1 uncultured Neobacillus sp.
ATTGGAGTTTCATATAATTTTCCACGTTAAATATGGTCACATCACCTTTTTTGCCCACTTCTAAACTGCCAATCTCACGCCCTCGGTTGATGGCATGCGCCGCATTGATGGTGGCAGCTGTGATCACCTCTGCAGGCGTCATCCCCATTTTTAAACAACCTAAATTCATGATAAATGGCAATGACACAGTTGGGGACGAACCAGGGTTACAGTCTGTAGATAGCGCCACAGGCACCCCTAAATCAATCATCTTTCGGGCATTTGCCGACTCAGCCATTAAGAAGTAAGCGGTCCCCGGCAGCAGCACGCCTACTACACCTTTCGCAGCCATCGCTTTCATCCCTTTTTCAGATGCCCGCAGCAAATGGTCCGCAGAAATCGCGCCCACTTCTGCCGCAAGCTCTGCCCCTTCATATGGCTCAATTTCATCAGCATGGATTTTCGGTATCAGACCATGTCGGACACCGGCCTCTAAAATCAACTGTGATTGCTCCGGTGTAAAGACCCCCTGTTCACAGAACACATCATTAAATTCCGCCAGTCCCATCTCCGCTACCTTCGGAATCATTTCCTCAATCAGCCCCCGGACAAACTCATCCGGCCGCTCCTTATATTCTTTCGGTACCGCGTGTGCACCCATAAATGTTGGAACCACATCTACGACATGCTTTTCATTCAAAAGCTTTGCCACTTCCAGCTGCTTCAGTTCCGTCTCCCATTCCATGCCGTATCCGCTTTTCGCTTCAACCGTGGTCACACCATGCCGCAAAAATTGATTTAACCGTTCAAAGCTTTCTTGAAAAAGCTCTTCATGGGTCGCCGCTTGTGTCCGCTTTGTCGTCGCATGAATCCCGCCGCCGGCATTCATGATTTCCATGTAAGTTGCACCCTGCAGGCGCATGTTGAATTCGTTTTCCCTGCTGCCGGTAAACACCAGATGGGTATGAGGGTCTACAAGCCCTGGTGTCACAAGCTTTCCGCTTGCATCCACTACCTCTGCATCACTAAGCCGGCCGGCAAATTTATCAAGAAGCTCTTCATCCTTACCGACTGCCAGTATCATGCCGTCCTCAATCCACACACTGCCGTTTTCAATGATGCCAAGCTCAGACATCTCACCCTTAACACGGGGAGCACCAGAGCTCCCCTGTAAAGAGACAAGCTGAGCAGCATTTCTAATAAAAATTGCTTTTTTCATCTGTTTCCATCCCTTTTTTTCTTTTTCAGTTATAGTAGTGGCCAGTTGCCTTTTACTTTGCAATCTTAATCCTGTTTCAGCATTGGCATTTTAATGCCTTTTTCCTTCGCTGTTTTAATGGCGATCTCATAGCCGGCATCCGCATGGCGGACAACACCCATTCCAGGGTCAGTTGTTAAAACCCGCTCCAGACGGACTTCTGCATCCTTTGTACCATCAGCGACAATAACCATTCCGGCGTGCTGTGAATAACCCATGCCGACACCGCCGCCGTGGTGGACGGACACCCAGCTGGCGCCGCCGACAGCATTGATCAGGGCATTTAAAATCGGCCAGTCGGAAACAGCATCACTGCCGTCTTTCATGCCTTCCGTTTCACGATTTGGCGAAGCAACCGAACCAGCATCCAGATGATCACGACCGATAACGATTGGCGCTGAAACTTCGCCAGATGCCACCATATCATTAATGATTTTTCCAAGGCGGGCACGGTCACCGTAGCCTAACCAGCAAATCCGGGCAGGCAGTCCTTGGAAGGCAATCTTCTCCTGTGCCATTTTAATCCATTTGCACAGATGTTCATCACCTTTAAATTCACGAAGAATGGCTTCATCAACTTTTCTGATATCTTCCGGGTCACCTGACAGGGCTGCCCAGCGGAAAGGACCTTTTCCTTCACAGAATAACGGGCGGATATATGCCGGTACGAATCCAGGGAAATCAAAGGCGTTTTCCACACCTTCATCCTTTGCCACCTGGCGGATGTTATTCCCGTAATCAAATGTAACGGCACCCTTCTTCTGCATTTCAAGCATCGCGTTTACATGTGCGGCCATGCTTCGCTTGGAAAGCCTAACATATTGGGCAGGGTCCTCTTTTCGTATAGCAGCGGCTTCTTCTAAAGAATAGCCCGCTGGAATATATCCGTTAAGCGGATCGTGGGCAGATGTTTGATCTGTCAACACATCAGGGGTGAAGCCTTTTTCAATCATTAATGGTAAAATTTCTGCCGCATTTCCTAAAAGACCAATTGAAAGAGCCTTGCCTGCAGCCTTTGCTTCTTGAGCCATTTTCAGCGCCTCATCGAGATCCTTTGTTTTTACATCAAGATATCGCGTTTCAATACGGCGGTCTATTCTTGTTTCATCTACCTCAACCGCGATGACAACACCATCGTTCATCGTTACCGCCAGCGGCTGTGCACCGCCCATTCCGCCCAGTCCGGCCGTTAACGTAATGGTGCCTCTCAATGTCCCGTCATATTCCTGACGTGCAAGCTCGGCAAAGGTTTCATAGGTACCTTGAACAATTCCCTGGCTGCCGATATAAATCCAGCTTCCGGCCGTCATTTGTCCATACATCATGAGGCCTTTTTGATCGAGCTCACGGAAATGCTCCCAATTAGCCCACGCAGGAACTAAATTCGAGTTAGCCAATAAAACTCTAGGTGCATCCTTATGGGATTTAAAAACAGCTACCGGTTTACCTGACTGGATTAATAATGTTTCATCGCTACCCAATTCAAGCAGGGTTTTGACAATCGCATCATAGGATTCCCAGTTTCGGGCAGCCTTGCCGATACCGCCGTACACCACTAAGTCCTCCGGTCTTTCGGCAACCTCCTGGTCCAGGTTGTTCATGAGCATCCGGAGGGCAGCCTCTTGGATCCAGCCCTTGGCATGCAATTCTGTCCCTTTATAATTATTAATCACTCTTGGTTTTGCGGTGTTAGTTTCCATTATTTTCACTCCTCATTTATCATTCTATTTTAATTATAAAAATAAAATCTTCTGAAAAATACGAGTGAATAATTAGATAACCTATAAATTTTTTATATAAAACTAGATATTATTTAGGTCAATCTCTCAATAAATATAATTTTTTTAGAGTAATTACAAATTTTTTAGAAAAAAACGAGCTCAGACATTTATTCTAAGCTCGTTTCATCTATTCTTTGCATTCGATATTTCCTTGGCGGCATGCCAGCTATTTCATTAAAGATTCTGCTAAAGTAATTAGCATTTTGGTAGCCGACGAGTGCAGCTATTTCTTTAACCGGTTTGGATGTTTCGATTAACAGCCGTTTTGCTTCTTTTACCCTGATACCAGCCAGCACGTCCGTAAAGCTTTGACCTGTCTTTACGATCAATAGATGACTATAATAGGATGGATTCCTGTCCACATATTGGGCTACATCTTCAAGCCGCAGGCTGCTGTTGGAATAATGGCCTTCCAAAAAGGCAATCCCGCGTTCAATTGGGTCCTGCCTATTCCTGCGGATGCTCGATTCGGCACCAATAAAGAGTTTTTGAATAAATAAAATAAGATTCTGCACAGTTCGGTAAAGAACTGTGTCATATAAAATCGAGTTAAAAATATAGCGGTATTCCCTTTCATAGATCGTGGCTCCGTCAAGGCTGCATGTTTTCATATATCTTCTAATTTGTGCAAGAATGCTGGTTAATCTTATCCGCACCAGCCCCGGGTCCGGATAAGGTTTTTTTAGGTTCAAAAATTCTGCATATAACCATTTCTTGATTTCTTCTAAATCATTATTCGTCAGCATGTCGACCCAGGCCCGTTGTTCAGGGGGTGCCAAAAAAGGGTCGATATGAATCCATTCCAGCGGGGATTCAAATTCCATCACTTGGCGGTAACCCTTGTAATAGGTAAACTCAAGCATTTTCCGGGTTTGCAGGTATTTTTGGTTTAGGGTTGAATGTCCTTTGTGAATGACGATTGCCAATGGATCGGGGAATTCCTCCTCCCATTTTCGCATCGCTTTTTGACATTGTTCTGTAATATTGAGACACTTCTCGTTGAATAACACAATCACCATGTCATATAAAGCAAAAATACCGTGACATTCTTTAAAGGGGAATTCTCCCAGAAAAGAGTGGAGGATGCTAATCGTTTCATGCGTTTCCGTTTGAAAGGCGGCAGTATGGCCGTTTTCGCTGTCTGAATCCTTCTGTAAAAATAATAACTCATAAGATATATCTCTATAATTATGTGTCTGAAAACTGATGCTGCTATTCATTGTTTTTTCCAGTTTACTCGATGCTTTTTGATAGGCACTCTTCACCTTTATTGTTGAAAAGGGTTTAATCATTAAGTCCAATGCCTGCAGCTCGATCGCCAAACGCGCTTTTTCAAAGGTTGCCTCGGCACTTGTTAAAAGTAAGAGAGGGTCGTAGATCTGCATCAGTTCACGGAAGGAGGACCATTCTTCCTTGCTGACCATATCAAGCTCCATTAAAACGACATCCGGATTTTCCCGCTCAAACTGAACGATAAATTCCTGATAATCCGATGCTAATATAATATTCGTTACGGGGATGGATGAGGTTTTTAAGAGCCATTTCAGTCCCTCCCGCTCATTTAAATCGCGGTCGGCAATCAGCCATTTTCCTTCCATGATCAGGCCCCCTTTCATTTTTTTCAATTACAATTTATTTTAGTCAGACTTATTGGTTTTTGTAAATGTTAAAACGCCATAATAGACTCCTTTTTCCTGTTTATCAATGTTTTAAAAAATGTTCCAGCCATTCAAAAATTCCTTTTTGGGATGGTTTCTTTTTTAATGCAAATGATAATGAAAAAATAAGGAGTGGAATTATGCGGAAAATAATTATTTTTTTTACCATGCTATTTGTAATGAACCCGATTTCAGGTAGGGCTCAAGTTGTGAAGGAGCCTGTCAGGGGCATTTATGTTAAGGCGGGCAATTCACAGGGGCCGCA
>CAYNUT010000121.1:4951-8398 GCA_964400595.1 uncultured Neobacillus sp.
GTAACCAGCACGGAACTGAACGCAATGGTCATAGATATAAAGGATGACCATGGAAATCTAACTTTTCTTCCTGCGAAAAATTCACCTTATTATTCCGTCAGCCTCCCATATATTAAAAATCCTCAGGCCTTGATGAAGACTTTAGAGGAAAATCGGATTTATCCAATTGCACGGATGGTTGTTTTTAAGGATAGTGTATTAGCAGGCATGAAACCTGACTGGTCTTTTCAAACCTCAAAGGGCTTATGGGAAAATTCACGCGGGGATTCGTTCGTGAACCCTTTTGTTCGGGATGTCTGGGACTATAATGTGGGCATGGCCATTGAGGCGGCCAAGATGGGATTTAAGGAAATACAATTTGATTATGTGAGATTTCCGGAAAAATTTGAAACTTTCGAGGCTGGGCTGGCCTATAGCGGTAAAAATTCAGGGCAGAGCCGGGTTGCGGCAGTAACGCAATTTGTATCTTACGCGCGTGACAAATTAAAGCCATATGGAGTAAAAATGTCCGTTGATATTTTTGGAAATACAGCAGTCATTCCGGAGGCGAATGGGATTGGCCAAAATTTCCCGAAAATCGCAGAACAAGTTGATGTCATATCAGCGATGATTTACCCTAGTCACTGGACGGGAATCTTCGGAATTAAGAAGCCGGATTTAGAACCCTACCGCCTCGTTTCTGAGTACATGAAGGTGGAAAAATCCCGCCTGCAGCACTTGCAGAAACCGCCGGTTTCACGGCCTTGGCTGCAGGATTTCACCGCCGCCTGGCTTGGAAAAGGAAACTATAAAATATACGGAAAACAAGAAATCGAAGACCAAATCCGCGCCCTCCACTCCCAGGGAATCGAGGAATATTTATTATGGAATGCAGCAAACCGCTACACCCCAAATGTTGACTACACACCGTACTAATATTGCTTAGTCATGGGTGTCAGGCACCATGTGAAAATTTCACATGGTGCCTGACACCCATTATTTGTTACTCCTGGAAAACATGATCCCAATTACGATTCCGAATAAAACCGCCAATAAGTTTATGGATCCTGTTGAGAGGAGTAAGAAACGGATGATATCCGCATTTCCTCTACTGGTGATACCTTGAAGGAGCTGTTGGAAAACGGGCTGATAAATAAATAGGTATGGAATCAGGACTAATGGCAGTCCAAGCCAATTATGGCCAAGCATCTTTTTTGCCAAGATAATACAAATGATCGCAAAAAGAATTCCAAAACCGTACACAAACGAATTGATGTACTGCATGGCACGTTCAGGCTGATCTAAAAATGCCAACATACTAATAAATAGAATCCATATCAATGAAACAATAATGGCAAGCAACTGTGTCTTTATCAAAAATTTCATGCGTTAAGCTGCCTCTTTTCTAAAAAGTTTTTTCGGTTTTGATAATAGGTAGCCAAAACATCGAATTTATATTAACGCTAAATTATGCGTTTCCCCTATTACAAGACTGATAATTTGTCCATATTATATTGTATTGAAAATTTCCCAGGGGGTTTGAAATGGAACATCAATTTCTGATAAGCACTGACACTTCCCGCGAAAAGTGTCTCATCCTGCCTGCCGAGATGGCTGACAATTTAGGAGCAGCACATTTAAGCAAGGTTAAACTAAGATTTGGCAGTCATACATTCACTGTTAGTATTCAAGTCTCTCCTGATTTAAACGTTAATGAGGCAAGCCTATCATCAGACATTTTAGAGTGCTTTAACATCCCACAGCATTGCTTATTGCAAATTCAACATCGGGATAACGAGTTTTACATCGGCCCATTTATAGGTTTTCTCGCAGGCTCTACCAAAAAGTCCGTACAAAGCAAAATCCCAGATCTATATGATTATCTTCTCCACTATCAGGAAATTAAAGGTGCCATTATCGCTTTTTCGCTTGAGACCGTTAATAGAGAGAACCAAACAGTCGAAGGCTATGTATATAATCCAAAAAAGAAACGCTGGGATTCGGGAATATTCCCCTATCCTTCATCCATTTTTATTGTCACTAGGTCGGCTGGTTCAAAATGGATCAACCATTTCCGCTCTGTAATTGGCAAAAATGTCTTTAATGATTTTCACTTAAATAAATGGGCTGAATACAAACGATTATCTTCATCTGTCGAGGTAAAAGACTGTCTTCCCCAAACTATTCTATATGAATCGCCGCTGCAATTGTATCATTTTCTCATTCATCACCCAAGGGCGTTTGTAAAATCCATGCGTTCAAACGGAACATCCTGCTATACGCTGGCAAAAGAAAAACGAAATATCTTCCTAACTGATCCAAAAAGAAATGAACTCAAGGTAGTTAGATGGTGTGATAAGGACCAAGCCCTCACATTATTTGAGACCTATTTTAAAAAAAGACAATATATGATTCAAGAATCATTCGATTTTAACATACTGCCTTCCATTAATTTACGGATAATTGTAGTAAAAAATGGCCAAGAACATTGGCAAGCCATGGGTATGTTTGCAAGAGGAGGGTTAAACGGGAACGCTAAAGGCAGCGTAAATCCCTTCATTAAGGTTGAACCACCCTTCATCAAGGAATTTCTTCAAGTTAGTGATTTAATGGCTGGTCTGTATATTCAAGAAATTACCCATCTTGCTTTGGAATCCGTTAAAGCTCTTGAAGGAATCGGCGGGCATCTCGCAAACGCTGCAATCGATATGACACTGGATCAAAAAGGGGAAATTTGGATTCGCGACATCCACCACACCAACCCCTCCCATGAAATAGCCCTCATCGCCGGCCACCCCGAAATCTACTACCAAACCCTAAAAAACAACATGCTCTATGCCAAAATGCTCGCAGGCTTTTAATGGTGTCAGGCACCACACATTAAAAAAGACACTTCCTTCCATCTTGTCCGCCCCAGGTGGACAAAATGAAGAAAGTGTCTTTTTGTGGTGCCTGACACCTTAAAAATCAAAAAAGAAAATGACTATTGTTTAGCCGACATTTAGGCCGAAGTCTGTTGCGATCCGAGCCAAGCCGCCTTGGTAGCCTGAGCCAACGGCAGAGAATTTCCATTCGCCGTTGTGACGGTATAGTTCTCCGACGATGATGGCGGTTTCGATGGAGAAATCTTCGCCTAAATCGTAGCGGATAATTTCTTGGTTGGTATCTTCATTTACGATCCGGCAGAAGGCGTTAGAAACTTGTCCGAAGTTTTGGCCGCGGGCTTCTGCATCATGAATGGTGATGACAAATGAGATTTTTTCAACTTGTGCAGGGACAGCGCTTAGATTTACCTTGATTTGCTCATCATCCCCATCACCTTCTCCAGTACGGTTGTCGCCAGTATGTACAACGGAACCATTTCCGCCCTCGAGTTGATTATAGAAAACGAAGTCTCTTTCAGATGTACATTTACCATTTGCCCCTAATAAAAATACACTGGCATCCAAGTCGAAATCATGCCCGCCA
>CAYNUT010000121.1:8408-10641 GCA_964400595.1 uncultured Neobacillus sp.
GGAATCAAAGTTATAATATTATGAGGTCATGCAAAACCGGGATTTGTTTTCGTTAAATCCACCTTTTGCCCTTTCGATAAAGAAATTGCCATCAATAACCACCCTTTCAAAAATACATTTTTATTTAAAATACCTTTCTTAAGTGTACAAAAAAACGAGTTTTATTACTACCTTTATGCGGATTAAAAGGTAAAAATAGCACACCTAATACCCCTAATCTTCTAAACGATATTCTCGTTTTTAAGAATCATCTCTTTTTCGATATGACTCGCTCGAATCCCGAAGCGCGGACTTAGCGGCTGAATTTTTTCGCCAAGCAGAATTTTGACAGCCAAATAGGGGAAATTAATGCCTGATAAACAGCTGATGTGCATCCCGCCGCTCATCCGTGGGTTGATTTCGAGGAGTTTTGGAACACCATTGTTATATTTCACCTGAATATTAAATACATATGGCAGAGGGTATTCCGTGTGGAAGTTGCGGGCGAACTGAATAAGCTCAATACTGTCAACCAATTCCCTTACCCGGCCTCCACCCTTCATCCGTGGAATAGCCGCATATAATTCTCTCTGGGATGAAAGACAGTCAATACTGTATTCCCTTCCTTCAAGGTATTCCATCACCATTAAATCCGGAAAGGCTTCCTGTTGCCCTAAGATCTCGCATGCATAGCTGTATGGCAGGCGGTAACCGCCCCCGTAAGTAAATAACTCCTGGATGGAATCAATCCCATCCTTAATGACGCGGAATCCTTTTGCCCCCTCGCCTATTACAGGCTTAAAACAAGCTTTATGACCATTTTCCTTCAACCTTTCAAAAGCCTGCTTAAATTCCCCGACATTATTGACGACGTAATAGTCTGGAATGTAAAAAATTGCTTTCCCGTTTTCACTGTTTTCTAATAGTGACTGGTATATGGCAGCTTTATTATCCATCGTTTCCATTAACCGATTATCAGGACAGACTAACACCTTTACCCCAAGTGCCGTAAACTCTGCCAGCCGTTTCGAAATTTGAACATTTTCTTTGCGGGGAATAAAAATGTCAATTCCATGGGTTTGGCAAACATCAAGACAATAATTGATATATTCATCACCGGAAAGCTCCGGCTCGATAAAAGCAAAATCACAATTCTGCAAATATAGCGCATCCCGATTTGGATGGCTCCCATAAATAAGAAACTTCCGCCCCTCTCCATTGGCACGGATCATGTCAATATAATGCGAAACTGTAGTAAACCATTGATTAAACCAAATCTTCATTTGAATCCTCTTTCATATAGTTGTTTAGACCTCATCCATTATGTGCCAACTATCTTAAAAATATAATCAAATAGAGAAAATTAAGAAAAACGGAAGCGTCCGTATAGCGAAGGTAATGTTTTCTGGGTGCTGGAGCTGGGGCTAAACATAAAAAAACGCCTCTGCATCAGGCAGAAACGTTCATTTTTCATTGTGTCAAACCAAGCATGTTAGACTAAAATTTTTAAACTATTTAATCTTGAAGCAAATTCTTTGATGGCTTCCTTATCTAGAGTCGATTGGTCCGCTGTTACCCCGCTAACTTTTTTCACGATTTGTTTTTCAATAAAATTCATTTTTGAAAGGAGAAATTCTCCTCCAAACAAGCCCATTGCCGAAGAATTTTTCCTTAAATCCTGCGGGAAGGCATGATTAAATTGCTCGATGGCGGCATCGCCTTCTTGCATACAGCAAAGAAATAATCCCAGTTCTTTTTGCATTAGATCATCATGATGATCCTTGATAAACTGTTTTACCCTCTTTTGAATATTCCCAGCGTGGATTGAGCCCCCGATAATGATAGTATCAAAATTCTTAATGTCAGCTGGTACTTTTTCCTTCCTTAAATCAACCGATAAGACGTAACCTTCAAGTCTTTCTTTTAATATACCTACTGCTTTTTCTGTAGTACCATGGGATGAGCAATAAACAATCAAGCTTTTCATAACCCTGCCCCTCCAATCCATTATGGTGCTTTCTTAATCAAAAAAACAGTCATGAATCTCTTTCATCAAGCAAAGTATAAACTTATTCATCTTCATTATAAATTGTTAATAACAACAGTGCTTATTAAAATATTGGCAATATTATTACAATTCACAGTGTGGTGTCAGGCATCTATTTGTAAAACAACTTTATCTTTATTTTCGATATGTTCCTTTAACAAACTTCCCAATCTCTGCAATCGCCCTTTTTGCTTCCGGTAAGAAATC
>CAYNUT010000122.1:0-10469 GCA_964400595.1 uncultured Neobacillus sp.
ATGGGATCGTATTCATCGCCACTGGTTTATTGACAACGAGTAGATAATCATCTTCATAAATAATTTCTAATTGATGGTACTCACCTTTTAACCCGGCGCTGGGATTTTCCGGAGGGAAAATTACGGTTAACACATCCCCCGCCAGCAGCTTGTAACGTACATTAACTTCTTCCCCATTCACAAGGATACAGCCGCCCTTAAACTTGATATCCGTTAAAGCCGTGCGGGAAATCTCTTCATTTTTTAAAAATTCCTTTATTAGCAGCCCGGCATCGCTACTGTCAATGATCCATTTCATTTTAAAACGAGAATCCATTATCAGCACCCCAGCTCAATCCGAAATGAAGGAATCATGGACTCTTTTCCAGAATGGGAACGGACGGAAGCGGGCAAAACGAATCTTTTCATCCGGCACCCGGAACTGAATCGATTTTACATCCTTATGCAGCAGGGTCAAATGGTCAACGGTGACCTGGAAATCAGAACGATTGACCGGTTTCAGCATACATGTATGGTGTGCCGGCAAGATAAGCGGTGAACCCACTGTTCTAAACACTTTGTTATTGATTGAAGCCATTTCCGCGATTTGAATAGCGGAAATGGACGGGTGGATAATCGCACCGCCAAGTGCCTTATTATACGCTGTACTGCCAGAAGGCGTTGAGATACATAGTCCGTCGCCGCGGAACCTTTCAAAATGCTGGCCGCGAATCTCAACATCCATGACAAGAGTCCCCTCGACACTTTTTACCGTGGATTCGTTTAATGCCAAATATCTTGATTCCTTACCGGCATGGGAGTAACGGATGATGACCTCAAGGAGCGGATATTCAACGACTTGATAAGGGGTTTTCGCAATCGCTATCACAAGTTTTTCGATTTCATCGGGAATCCAATCGGCATAATAGCCGAGGTGACCCGTATGAATCCCAACGAAGGCCGTTTTACTTAAACGGCTGCTATAGCGGTGAAACGCATAAAGCAGCGTCCCATCACCGCCAATTGAAATAACGATATCTGGCTGGTCCTCATCATAGGTAAGCTCAAAATCGAGTAAATACGTTCTCATTTTGTGCATCAAAATATTTGATTTTTGGTCCCCTTTTGAAGTAATCGCAAATTTCATCATTTATTGGCTCCTTATACTGGAATGCTTTCAAAAGGCTGGCTGTTCATGTATTTTTCTCATCTTGTGCAATTTCTTTTTTTCTTGTAAAAAATGCTTGTGCTTCCTGAATTTCACCGCGAATCAAGGACATCTCCTCATCAAGCCGAAATGCCGCCTCAGCCGCCCTCTGTAATCTCATTTTTATATCCTCAGGGAAAATACCTTTATATTTATAATTTAATGAATGTTCGATGGTGGCCCAAAAATTCATCGCAAGGGTCCTTATTTGAATTTCTGCAAGAATCTTCTTTTCACCGTGAATCGTCTGTACCGGATAGCAAATAACTACATGATAGGAGCGGTAACCGCTTGTCTTTTCGTGGGAAATATAATCACGTTCTTCGACTATTTCAAAATCGTTTCGATTTCTTAATATTCGGACAACTCTATGGATATCCTCAACAAACTGGCACATAATCCGCATTCCGGCGATATCCTGCATTTCCTCTTCTAATTTATCAAGAGGTATTCCTTTTTGATTTGCCTTATCTAAAATACTGGCAATAGGTTTGACCCTGCCCGTGACAAATTCAATCGGTGAATGAGATTTATCTAGTTCAAATTGGCCTCTCATTCCCTTTAATTTAATTTTCAACTCATCAACCGCCTGTTTATAAGGGGCTAAAAATGGGTCCCAATGTATCATGCTTCCACCTCTTTTTGCTAGAAAATACCCTCAACCTTCGCGACCATTTCTTTCCCATAGTTACTGTTACCTTTTATGTTATCGATACAAAGGACTAATTCTTCATGGAAATCGGTCATTTCTATTTGCTGGCCATTATAGGTAAGCCAAACAGGTATTTTTTGATCGTAGGCACTTTTTATCAAAGGCCATATTTCTTCTGGTAAAACAATATATGTATAATCATCTTGATCCTCCATTAGATAAACGAAGGAATATTGCTCGGAGTCAACAAGAATTTGTACTCCGGGAACCAATTGATCAATGTATGCTGATGCTTGTAAAAAAAGCTGATGTCCCATATTCTCTGCCTTTACAATCGTGATTCGTCTCTTCATTTTCTTCCCCCCATCTTCCACCTACCTATTTTAGCATAATTGACTTCATTCACCCAAAGAATTGCAGTTGCATCTATAATTGGGAGATAATGAAAAAAACAGGATAGTGAGGGTTATATTCAAATGTCGCAAAATATTGAAATTGAATTTAAAAATATGCTGACGAAAATGGAATACGAAAAGATTTTAAAAGAATTGCAAATAGATAAAAAGCTAATTTTCAAACAGGAAAATCATTATTTTGATACCCCTGATTTTGCCTTGAAGGAACAAGGGTCTGCACTTCGAATTCGGAAAAAAGCAAAATCCTATGAATTGACCTTAAAACAGCCCGCAACTGTCGGACTATTGGAAACGAATCAATTAATTAGTGAAGAGGAAGCAATTAATGCCATTCAATCAAACAAGCTGCCAGCTGGAAAAATCAAAGCTTACATCGAAGAAGCCGGAATCTCTTTTGCAGAACTCGAATATTTTGGCTCATTAGAAACGAAGCGGGTAGAATTTGACTATCAAAATGGATTGCTTGTTCTCGATCACAGCCTTTATTTAAATAATGAGGATTACGAATTAGAATACGAAGCAGAAAACTATCAGGAAGGCAAAGAAAGATTTTCATCAATCCTTATGCAATTTAACATTCCGGAACGGATAACAAAAAACAAAATACAACGCTTTTATAATCAAAAAATGATACAGGACAGGCGGACAACGGACTTTTGAACATAGCTGGTTATTCTCCTGCAAATCAACTAAGAAGCCTTGTCATTGTTATATGAACATCATACAAAATTGACCAATATTCTTATTTCAAAGCAATTCATTTGAGATATGAAATAGGCATTGTTAAAATAAAACATACAATAGACATTATGAGGAGCTGTCAACATGATAGAGAACACACTGACGCCATTTGAGGCTATAGGTGAAAAAAAACTATACCGGCTTATGAATTCATTTTATGGCCATGTTGCACAATATCCTGATCTTGCTCCAATATTCCCGAATGTTTTTACTGAAATTGCCCGCAAACAAACGCCTGAGGGCGCTGGAAATTCCGGTGATCAACGTGAATAGTTCAATCCATAAAAATTGCAGTGATAAAAAGCCAATTGAAATTTACATGTTTATTGATCCGTTATGCCCTGAGTGCTGGGCACTAGAACCGATCTTAAAGAAATTGCAGGTCGAATATGGACGCTACTTTTCTATTAAGCATGTCTTAAGCGGCCGATTGGCTAATTTACACCTTACCAGAAAGAAGAATTATGAAAATATTGCTGATTTATGGGAGAAAACGGCAAGCAGATCGGGAATGTCCTGTGATGGAACACTATGGCTGGAAAATCCGGTCAGCGCCCCGTATAATGTTTCCATTGCCATCAAAGCGGCCGAGCTGCAAGGCAGACGGTCGGGAATTCGGTTTCTTCGAAAAATACAAGAGGCTTTATTCGTCGAGAAACGGAATATTTCTGATTTAGCGGTGTTAAGGGAATGTGCAGATAGTGCAGGACTTGATATGGAAGAATTTACAAATGATTTACATTCAGATAGTGCTGCGAAAGCCTTCCAATGTGATTTGAAAATCACATCCGAAATGGACGTTCACGAAATACCTACCATGGTATTTTTTAATGAAAATGCAGAAGATGAAGGGATTAAAATAACAGGTTCATATCCCTATGAAGTATATGTACAAATCCTGGAGGAAATGATGTCGGAAAAACCAATTCAATCACCCCCTCCTTCATTAGAGATGTTTTTAAAATTTTTTAAATTTGTCGCATCTAAGGAAATTGCCGTTGTCTACAATCTGCCGATTTCCCAGATTGAATTAGAAATGAAGAAACTGCTCTTGAAGCAAGTCGTTGAACAAATACCCGCCAAATACGGAACGTTTTGGAGGTACATCGATTAGAATGCCGGATCAATCAGACCCGGCATTCTTTTTTGTCTTTTTAAAATGCTGTCGTAAAAACGAAAATGCCTTGCAGCTTTCCGACTGCAAGGCATTTTTCTATTAATACGAACAAAGGGGATGGGAGAAATTTTTCACGGTCAAACAAAGGGGTATATGTTTGTTGTGATCAACTTCACGTATTTAATATATCATGAGGTTTCCACTGTGACAATAAGATTGTGTTTTATTTCACATTATTGTCAAAAAGGCATAAATTCATAAAATGGACAATAGACATATTAGCAGCCAGAATTCTTTTTTAAGGTGGGATTATAGTGCTAAAGCTTTCCCTAATCATGATGCTGGTCTTTTTTGTCATTTCGTTCTTTCTTTATCTACTCGCGTTGTTAAAGGTTTTCCCACTATTGATCAGCTTGCCGCTCTTGTTCATTTCCATTTTCACTTTAACCTTTTCTTTTTATGATCGCAAGAGATTTAAAGGTTTTTAAAAGAGACGACCCGCATTGGAGCCATCCCTTATTTCTAGTTTTGAGCAAGCAGCTGTTCTAATTCATTTAATTTTTCCTCAAATACCTTGCAGGCGTCTTTGATTGGCTCGGCGCTGGTCATATCGACTCCTGCTTTTTTCAGCACCTCTATCGGATAGTCGGAGCTGCCTGCACTTAAGAAGTCAATGTAGCGTTTCACGGCAGGCTCGCCTTCTTCTAATATCTGCTTGCTTAGGGCAGTTGCGGCACTGAAGCCGGTTGCATATTGGTAGACATAATAATTGTAATAAAAATGCGGAATCCTAGCCCATTCCAGGCCAATTTCCTCATCAATTACCATATTCTCTTCGCCAAAATACTTTTTATTCAGAGCATAATAATCCGCCGTCAAGGAGTCTGCCGTCAAAGCCTCATTGTTTTGCGCCTTTTGATGGATCAGGTGTTCAAACTCCGCAAACATTGTCTGGCGGAATACAGTGCCTCTAAAACCTTCCAAATAATGGTTTAAAAGATAGATGCGTTTTTGTTCATCATCAATTGTCTTCAATAGATAATCATTTAATAGAGCCTCATTGCAGGTAGATGCTACCTCAGCGACGAAAATCGAATAGTCTCCATATGGGTAGGGCTGCGTTTTTCGTGTATAGTAGCTATGAACCGAATGACCGAATTCATGTGCCAGCGTAAAGAGGTTATTTACATTGTCCTGCCAATTCATCAAAATATACGGGTGTGTGCCATATGCTCCGGATGAATAGGCACCGCTGCGCTTCCCTTTGTTTTCATGAACGTCGACCCAGCGATTTTCAAAGCCTTCCTTTAAGATCTTGGAATACTCCTCGCCAAGCGGCGCCAAACCTTTAATGACGAGATTCTTTGCTTCCTCATAATTAATTTCCATCTTTACATCTTTCACAAGCGGTGTATATAAGTCATACATATGAAGCTCATCTAAGCCCAATACTTTTTTCCTAAGCTTCACATAGCGCTGCATCAAATGAAGATTATCATTTACAGCATTAACAAGGTTATCATAGACACTTTCCGGAATATTATTGGCGGAAAGGGCTGCATGTCTTGCAGAATTGTATTTTCTAACCCTGGCATTAAAATTATCCTTCTTGATATTTCCGCTTAAAGTGCTCGCAAAGGTATTCTTAAAATGACCATATGTTTTATATACTGCCTTAAAGGCTTCTCTTCTTACCCGCTGATCACCACTTTCCAAAAAGCGGATAAAACGGCCGTGAGTAATTTCTACTTCTTCACCGTTCTCATCTTTAATAGACGGAAACTCCAGATCGGCATTGTTCAGCATGCCAAATGTATTACTCGAAGCATTCATAACCTCGCCAGCTTCTGCCAGCAATGCTTCCTCCTCTGCGCTCAGCACATGCGGCCGCTGTTGATTAATTTCCTCCAACGCATGCTCATACAATTTTAATTCCGGCTTTGTATTCAAGAAACCTGTCACTTTACTTTCATCGATTGAAAGAATTTCCGGCACAATAAAAGCAAACTGGCTCCCAGCCTGTGAATATAGGTTTTTCATCCGGTCATCCAGGCCCTGATAAAAAGAGTTTGTCGTGTCTTGGTCATATCTCATATGGGAATATGTATAAAGCTTTCCAAGCCGTTCAAAAAGCTGATCTTGGAATTGAAGTGCTTTATAAAACGTTTCAGCGCTCTCTCCCAATTTTCCTTCAAATTCTTTAGCTCTGGAGATTTGCCCCTTCACTTCTTGATATTCTTTCTCCCAGTCCTTATCGGTTGCAAATATATCTTCCAATTTCCATGTGTCCTCAACAGAAATTTCACTTCTTGCCGGCAGTGACTTGACAGCTGTTTCATTTGCCATATGTCGATTCCTCCATTCCATTTTATAATCAAAAAAAATTCTCACTTCCATTATATTCTATTAGTACTGTCAATATCCTCTAAGAAATAATTCAATTGCCCTGTTAGTATGCCCCTTGAAGCAAAATTTGCATATGTTTTTGATAAAAAGTTATCCTGGCTTCCTCTCTTTCACGATTGGAAGCTGGAATCACAATATTTCGCTGCAATTGGAAGACATTTTCCTCCTTTTGTGTCACGATTTCAAGCTGTTCGAGCAATAATAAATATCCTAATACAGCACTTAAAGGGCTAGCCTTCTTAAGTTGTGGCAAATGGCGAATCATGATCTCTTTTCTTGCGGTTCGCTTATAAAGAAATTTATTAATTTCAGGAAGGGTGATGAAATCCCCCGGTCTCTTGGCTGCTAAAATATCAAGAAACAGGTATGTCTGCCAAATAAGGGGTGGTGTTTCGATATAGAGGGCATTTGAAACAGGGAGACCAATTTCCGGTGGCAGCAAAAAAATATTTAGTTGATGATTGTATATTTCATAAAGAATTGATTTTTGCTTGGGACTGGGGTGACGGAGCCAATTGAGCAGAAATTTATCCAGTTCTATATTCCAGTATTTAAGTTGAGGTAGGGCATTTGTTTTTGGCTCCAAGATATCTGTGACACAGACTCCATCTAGTGGAAAAAATGTTTGCCGGGCAAAGGAGTTTTTGACTGATAGGGGTGTGATGGAATCAATAAAATGAAAGTGTCGTTTTTCGGGGCAATAGAAAGGAATATAGAAAAATCCTGTTGATGTAGATCGTAAAAATAAATAAACAAAGTTAGATAACGAAACCATATTTTTTCTTTTTTGCTTCATTTGACTGTCAGAGACAATCCACAATGGAATGTAATCATTTTCGAGATAGGTCTCAGTCCTTTTTATAAATACATGTTCCGGTAAGGTGGAACACTGATACTCCAGCGCGTATCTCTTGCCATGATGGGTGAACAAGATGTCAGGCCGCTGCCGGATTTCCCTGTCATAGTACTCAAGGATGCAAGGGATCTTCTGGCGGTTAAGCCACTGAAAGAGCTGCCGTTTCCCTTCCATATGATAAACCGTTTCATTCTCATAAAACTCACGGCAATTCCCGCCGCTTTTATGAGCAAAATGAAAAACACGCTGGTCTCCCAATTTTAGGATTACACTTTCTCCACATATCGGACAGATGAATTCTTCTTTCTTTCTTAAGGAAATAAGCGTTGCCTTATTGAAATCATAACCAAGGCAGATTTTATTTCCATTTTTCGTTTGTGCAGTTAACAATGATAAACCTCCTCCTTTCTTGCAGTATTTATTCGACATAATTAGCTAATTTCCTTTTTTATTCAAGAATAAACCCCGTCTTTCGACGGGGATAGGCATTTTCCATCATAATAGAGGCGAAAGCAATCTTGCAGTCGATTCCATTACTCTTACACCAAAATTTCGTTTTTGAAAGGTTAATAAATTCAGCTCTCTCGAATATTTCAAATCATTTAAGTATTCCTCTACCAGCTTTTCTGTACTTTGCGTCCGATAAAGGAAGGCATTTACCTCGAAGTTTAAATGGAAGCTGCGCATGTCCATGTTAGATGTTCCAATTGAGGCCAGCTCGCCATCTACAAGGACAATCTTACTGTGCATAAAGCCTCGTTCATATTCGTACACCTTTACACCAGCAGCCAATAGCTCCGGAAAATAAGAACGTGAGGCATGAAAAACAATGCGTTTATCCGGCCGGTTCGGTACAAGCAGCCTGACATCAATCCCGCTCAAGGCAGCAATTTTAATGGCAGAAAAGATATCTTCATCCGGAATAAAATAAGGGGAAGCAATCCATACTGATTTTTTGGCGGATGCTATCATCGAGAAGAAGATATTTTTAATAACACTCCATTCATTATCAGGACCGCCGGCAATCAGCTGAACACCGCCATGGCTCTTATGGTCAATTTGTGGTGATAAGTATTCAGCAGTTAAAAAACTATGACTGGTCATATAATACCAATCTTGAAGAAAGATAAGCTGCAGCGTGCGTACCGCCTCTCCTCTTAACATTAAATGGGTATCACGCCAAAATCCAATATCCTTATCTCTCCCTAAATACTCATCCCCGATATTTAATCCGCCCACAAAACCGATCGTTCCATCAATAACAATGATTTTACGATGGTTGCGGAAATTAAATTTATTATTCAAAAAAGGTAATTTAACAGGCCCAAAGGGAACTGTTTCAATGCCGGCATTCTTCAATTCATTAATATAGGCTTTTGAAAGCTGCCACGATCCGACCGCATCATACATATATCGGATCTTAACTCCCTGGTTTGCCTTTTCAATTAAAATATCTTTAATTTCGTTTCCGATTCGATCATGACGCACAATATAATATTCTAAATGGATATGATGCCTCGCTCTTTTTAATTCTTCAATAATGCAACGGAATGTTTCCTCTCCGTTGGTTAAGACTTTTGTAGCGGTATCAAAAGAAATAGGGCTATTGCCAAGTTTCTGTGCTAAAGTAAATAATTTCCCTTGATGTTCCCCCATTAAAGCGAGCTTTTCTTCACTTCTTGGATCATCATCCCCTTCAATGGTTAAAAATGCCTGCTTATCAAGGAAATATTTTTTGCGAAACATTCTCTCCTTTCGATAATTCCTCCCAAAAAGGAGATAAAATATAAACCCTACCATCGGAAAGCTCCCTAATACAACCAGCCATGTAATCGTTTGTGTCGGATGGCGATTTTCGAGGAAGATAACAAATCCAATAAATATGACTGACAGCGATATCATGACGCTTAAGAATCCCAGGACCCCGCTTTCTAAACGTGCCTTAAAGAAAAACAAAAGTATGGAAAGCGCCATTAGAAAAAAAACAACCCTTACTGTGTTTTTCAGTGTTCTCACCTGCCGGAAGCTATTTTTTACCATAGTAAAATACCGATTTCATTACTGAAATCGGCAAATGGACTAGCGAAAATGTTTACGAATTTCGGCAAATACATTTTCAGAAATTATTTCTTTTCCGTATTCTTGAATCCGATGAATGGTCAGCTGTGTTTCGTACCCATATTCGAGAAGAACACTTAACATATCATCAATTTCATCTTCTTCAAACAGCTCTTCAGGAAATTCCGCATATAGATAGTATTTCCCTTCAAAGTGATAAAGCTTTGTTATTAAATTATCCAACCCCGATCGATTAGAAAGCATAATAAGATCTTCAAAGTCTCTGAAAGCCAGGATAAACTCCAATGTTTCATCTTCAATGAATATTTCATCATCATCGGAATGATTTGGATTAAAATGCTGGTCCAAAAGCTCTTCTATTTTTTCATCCACAGGTAAATCCCTATTTTTTTCATTTGGAATCGGCAATTCAAACTTTTGTCCATCCTTTGATACCTGAGCTTTTGTGACTAGAACTTCCAACCCCTTGTCTAGAGCTTGAACCTGTATCCAAAGAGGACCCTCAACGGCAAATTCCTCTTCATCATGCACCTCATCCATCATTTCCCAGAAGAGTTCTTCGCTGCGTTCGCGATTGTACCAAATTTCTTCGCGATCGAAGCCTCTCTCTTCAATATCACCATAGGAAATGTAAAATTTTACGGTATTTTCATTAATCCGTTCAATCTCCACCATAACCTCTCCCTTCCGTTGTCCATATTGAAGGGACAAAATACCCCCATGCAGATATGCCCGAATAGCATTTACACATATAAAAAGGTTTATTCCTAATGATTATTTTTAAAAAAAGTAAAATTCTTGTATTCTCATTTTATGACAAAAGTACTAATAAGGGAAATAAAAAGATTAAAAAACAAAAAATCCGTTATTACGCCTATTTTAGCCTGCCAGAGGTATAATATAAACCCCAAAAGAAATAATTTCTCCTTTCAGGATATTCCATTTATTATAACAAATAAAAGTGAAAAACAGCAATTTATTACCATGCAAAAAAAGACCTTCATGAATGAAGGCCT